>NZ_JBFLAB010000140.1:0-1792 GCF_040742695.1 Microbulbifer discodermiae
GGTGGCGGCGGTGGAATACAACACCGATCTGTTCGACCGGGATACCGTCGCCCGGATGATGCAGCATTATCAGCGCCTGCTGGAGGCGATGGTCACTGCACCCGGCAAGCCGATCGCTGCGTTGACGCTGCTGGATGAAGTCGAATGCTATCGCCAGCTGGTGCAGTGGAACCATTCAGACGCTGCTCCTCCCAGCCGGGACCTGTGGCCGTGGCAGCGATTGACTGCGCAAGGGGAACAGCAGCCCGATAGCATTGCCCTGATGGACGGCTTGCAGCAACTGAGTTTTGGCAGTTTGTTGGATCGCAGCGAACGACTGGCGGCCTATTTGCAGACGCTCGGTGTAGCACCGGAAGTGCGGGTGGGCGTCTGCCTGGAGCGGGGCGCCGATGCGGTGTTGGCGGTTTTGGCTATCTGGAGAGCGGGCGGTGTTTATGTTCCCCTGGACCCGGACTATCCGTCAGAGCGTGTGCGCCTGCTGTTGGAAGATTGCCAGCCCGATGTGATCATCACACTGGACAGCATTGAACAGCGTCTGCTGGCCCCCATTGTTGCGACCCTGGGCGCACACCCGGTCTGCCTTGCCCTCGATGCGAGGCTCTGGTCCCGGCTTCCCCAGCGGGCGGCAATAGAGCCCAATCTTCATTGGGATAATCTCGCTTACATCATTTATACCTCGGGTTCCACCGGCAGGCCCAAAGGTGTGGAAATCAGCTGTGGCGCCCTGTCATCGCTTTTAGGCGGGTTGGAAAACTATGGGATTGCAGCCTGCGGCAAACGATTTTTACAGTTCTCGTCGTTGATTTTCGACGCTTCAATATTAGAGCTGGGTATGCTGTTGGAAGGCGCTGGCCTGTTGATAGTACCGGGGGAGGCGCGCCCCTCCGGTGCGTTACTCGAGGCATTTATCAACCAGTATTCCGCTGAAGCGGCGCTACTGCCCCCTTCGCTGATTGCACACCTGGATCCGGAGCGTGTGAAGGGTTTACAACAGCTTTTGGTTGGTGGAGAGACGCTCGACCCGGTGCAGGCTGGGCGCTGGCAGGCTCGCCGCACCATGGTGAACGCCTATGGGCCGACGGAGACCACTGTCTGCGCCACCCTGTCGACAATTGCAGGGCGGGAAGCCTCCATACCCATCGGGCGGGGAATTGGCAGCAGCGATTGTTATGTGCTCGATGAGTACGGCCAGTTGCTGCCACAGGGGGTGGTTGGGGAGCTCTATGTTGCCGGGGGGCAGTTGGCACGTGGCTATGGGGGTCGCCCCGGTCTGACCGCCGAGCGATTTATTCCGCACCCGTTCAGTGGGGAAGAGGGTGCCCGCCTGTATCGCACGGGGGACCGGGTATGCTTCCGCGCCGATGGCAAGCTGGTCTTTCACGGCCGTGCGGACCAGCAAATAAAGCTGCGGGGATTCCGTATTGAGCTGGGTGAAATTGAGGCCCAGTTGGCCCACTGTGCTCAGGTGAAGCAGGCGGCAGCCTTTGTCTATAAAGAGGTTATTGAAACGGCAATAGTGCCCTGCGATACGGAAGTTGACTGGCAGGAGCTGGCCCAACAGATCAAAGCGGAGGTGTCGACACGTCTGCCCATGCATATGGTGCCGTCGAGAATAAACCTTTTATCTGAATTGCCAATCAACTCTCAAGGCAAAATCGACCGCATGGCACTGGCCGCACTGGAAGTGGACTGCTCCGATGCCAAGAGTCTGCCGGACAACCCTGCGGAACAGCGTCTGGCGCTGATCTGGCAGCAATTGCTCGGATGCGACACCGTATACCGGGAGGACAAC
>NZ_JBFLAB010000141.1:0-1693 GCF_040742695.1 Microbulbifer discodermiae
CCCCTTCCCACAAGTCCATGTCACAAGCGCGAACCACGGTTACTTTCAGGCCAGGAAACAGGTAGCTGGCCCGACGACTGGCGGCGACCGCAATGGCGCTAATGCTGGCTGTATCGAGGTTGAGCCGTATGGGTTTCATTGCTCTGCCACCTCCGCTCGCATTGCTTCGCGCAGCCGAACCTTCTCAATTACCGGGAGATTGTCAGCTTTCTGGTTGCAGGATTTATGAGCCAATACCAAATTCTCTAATCTGTTCGGGCCGCGTTGACTGAGTGCAACCAGATGCTCCACGGTGGCATCTGTATCAAGTGGCTTCCCGCAGTAAAAACACTCATCGCCGTCGCGCTTCAAAAGCTGCAGCTTGCGTTTATTCCCATAAAAGCGCTTTGTTGGTTTTCCCTTCCCGGCCCACTTTCCATTGGAGAAATACGCGTTTAAAGCCTCCGTAACGAGTGGGCTGCTGACAGAGAGCCTCCCCTTACTGTTTCGATAGACGACGCCGACGCCTTTAGAACAACGGAAACGAATCACCTCATATTCATTGGTGATCGGCAGCATCTCTGCGCCCTGGTTGCCAAGCCATTTCATGAAGCTGATGATTCGTTTTTCAGAGAGGCGGTTGATCATTCCAGCCAACCCCAGCAGCGAGCCTCGGCTGAGAACTCCTCAAAATGCTCCACGGCAATGTGCGCTATGGCTTTACGGGCGGCCTCTTGGATCTCGAATCCAGCCTCTACAGCGTCATGTATTGCAAGCAAACCGATGTGTTCAGGGCCGGTGCTATCTGAGTTCCCGGCTAGGCTGTCGATTTGGTCTGCCATTGCATCGGCGAACAATTCGCGAGCGCGCACGGCAGCTTTGCTTAAAACGCCGCGCTCTTTAAACAAGCGGCACTCGATGAAGTCGGAGACTTTCTTAATTTGCTTGTCGGTGATTTCCCGCTGGCTGTCCTGGTGACACTCGTAGTCGGGGAGGGCGTCTTCTACTGGCCTGGCTGAGCTGGTGGCGAAGTTCATCATTGCGCCACCCCCTGAGATTGCTTCAGGCCGGGTTCAGTCTGGCGAGTGATACTGTCGAGGCGGATACAACCGTTTGTCAGAACTGTGCTGGATATAGACGAGCCTATTTGAGACTCTTTTTGACGCTCAAACCTTCTAAAAGAGTCCCAAGGAGGGTTAGTTGAGCAGGTCGTAGGCATGGCTGTTCTCCCTGGTAAGTGAGAACAGGTTAATCAATAAGACCAACTTTGTAAAGCTAATTGATTAACTTTTATTGTATTTAGAGTTAATTAGTCTGCCAATTGTGTTAACTAGGTCGCGTAGCTCAACATCACAAGTAGAGTGTTAGGCGAGCTCTTGCTCAATGAAAGCGTTCGCATCTAGCTCTGGGAGTTCGTATAAATCAACCAGTTTTGGGAATGCGAGGCCCCATTTTTTTCCTCCATATAAATGAGCTACAAAATTGTGAGATACCCCTAAGTGGGCTGCTGTGCCGTTATGGGAGGGCGCTGCAGTATGGGCACCAGTCTAGGGCCCCGGCAGCCAATAGACGTAAGCGTCCGGCAAACTCATCTACCAAGCCAAATTCTGCGCTGTAATTTAGGTGTCCACCTATCAACAAGTGGACACCTAATATGAGTGAAATTATCCCTGCTAAGAAACCCGTGAAGCGTCGCCGGCATTCCCCGGAGCTT
>NZ_JBFLAB010000142.1:0-1685 GCF_040742695.1 Microbulbifer discodermiae
GGCAAAATCGACCGCATGGCACTGGCCGCACTGGAAGTGGACTGCTCCGATGCCAAGAGTCTGCCGGACAACCCTGCGGAACAGCGTCTGGCGCTGATCTGGCAGCAATTGCTCGGATGCGACACCGTATACCGGGAGGACAACTTCTTCCACTTGGGGGGACACTCCCTGCTGGCCACACGCCTGGTGGCCCAACTGCGGCAGGAATACGGAGCCAGTATCCAGGTCAGGGAGGTGTTTAGTACCCCGACACTGTCCGATCAGGCACGCATGATCGAAAACGCAGAGGCGTGTTCCGATAAAGCCACACTGCCGCCGATTGTACCG
The DNA here is from genome assembly GCF_040742695.1 of Microbulbifer discodermiae. Lineage (NCBI taxonomy): Bacteria > Pseudomonadati > Pseudomonadota > Gammaproteobacteria > Cellvibrionales > Microbulbiferaceae > Microbulbifer > Microbulbifer discodermiae. The sequence continues at coordinate 328 of NZ_JBFLAB010000142.1, forward strand.
GTCGATGGGCAGGAGACGGCGCCACTGTCCTATGCGCAATTACGGCTCTGGTTTTTGTCCCAGTATATGGGTCCCAGTGCCGTCTACAATGTGCCGCTCGCGGTCAGGTTTGCCGAAGCCACAAACATCCAGTTACTGAAGCGGAGTCTGGAGACCCTGATCACACGTCATCACAGTCTCCGGACCCGGTTTGATGTGGTCGACGATGAGCCGGTCCAGCGGGTGGTGGAACCCTGGGAAATTCAAATTGAGTCGCTTGCGGACCCGGCAGAGATCGGGGTGGCGCAACTTCAGGCCCGGTATCAGCCTTTTGATTTGCGACAGGATGTACTGAGCCGACTGCGCCTGATAGATGCGGGTGAGGGGGAAGCGATACTGCTACTGACCCTGCACCACAGTGTGACCGACGGCTGGTCGATAGATCTTTTTTGGCAAGAGCTTCGCGCCTGCTATGAGGCACACCGACAGGGTGGCGATGCACTGCCGGCGGTCAATATCCAATACGCGGACTTTGCCCACTGGCAGCGGCAGTGGCTCAATGAAGAGGTCCTGCAGGAACAGCTGGATTACTGGCACAAGACCCTAGATGGTCTGCCGCCGGAACTGAACCTGCCGACGGATCGCCCGCGGCCGGTCGAACAGAGTTTCCGCGGTGCCAATTTTGCCTGTCGCCTGGATGTTGCGCTGGTATCGCGGCTGATGAAGTTTTTCCAGGGGGGCAACGCGACACCGTTTATGGGCATGCTGACCGCGTTCAGCATGCTGTTGCACCGCTACAGCGGGCAGTCGGATATAGCCATTGGCAGTCCGGTGGCGAACCGGCACTGGCCTGAAACCCAAGAGGTTATGGGGTACTTCGCCAATACACAGGTTTGGCGTTTTTGCTTCGAACCGGATCTCTCACCGGCTGTGTTGTTGGAACGCACCCGGCAAATGGCCCTGGCGGCAATCGAGAACCAGGATGTTCCTTTTGAAATGCTGGTTGAGCATTTGAATCCGGAGCGCAGCCTGGGGCATTCGCCGTTGTTCCAGGTGATGTTTTCCTATGTGAAAAAAGCGATTCAGGCACCGTCACCGCAGGGGGAGCAGCAGCGGGCGGATTTGTCCTGGAAGACGCTGGCACTTCCCACCAGTATGCAATCGGGTTCCTCCCAGTCCAGTGCGGTGGCCCGGTATGACTTGTCGCTGACCGTTATTGAGGAGAAGGAGACCCTGGTGGCGGCGGTGGAATACAACACCGATCTGTTCGACCGGGATACCGTCGCCCGGATGATGCAGCATTATCAGCGCCTGCTGGAGGCGATGGTCACTGCACCCGGCAAGCCGATCGCTGCGTTGACGCTGCTGGATGAAGTCGA
>NZ_JBFLAB010000143.1:0-1562 GCF_040742695.1 Microbulbifer discodermiae
CGAAATGAAGTAGAGCGTCTGTTTCGCCGCTTGAAAGGTTTCCGAAGAATATTTAGTCGATTTGATAAGTTGGATGTCGTTTTTAAGTTCTTCATCAACTTTTCATTGATCGCTGACCGGCTAATTAGTGTTAACAGGCCCTAACACTTTTCTCTCTGGTCAAGATTAGTGGGTTTTATAAATGGGCGCATATTGTAAAACGTGTAAGAAATATAAAATTCCGCCAATGGCTGCACTAGCTAGTCTGACTGGTGATGGTGCTAGATGTTTAAGTTGTGGTACGAATTATCTGATTGCAGGATTTTCAAAATTGCTTTATCTGACTTTGGAAGGTGCGGCAGTTCTATTATCGGTATATGTATCTTTTTATTTTTTAACAGTAACTCCATTGGCGGTTTGTATTATTTTGGTTTTATTGATACGGTTATTTTTTGCTCCCCTCATCGCAAAACCAACACCTAAGAAGTTCTTTGGGAAACGCAGTAAAACTTGATATTCCTAGAAAATTGGCAAGCTTACTTGCAGGGGATTCTTTTAGATGGGTAGCAATGTTGTTAGCTCTTACAATGCCTATAGAGTCTTGCAATCGCAGTCGATAATCTTCTTTCCCGAGAATGAAAATTATCAAAGCCATGGCAGAGTAATCTGCTGGGGTTTATTTTCAGCATGCTTATAGGGAGGATTGGCTTGGGAGTTGGAATATCTTATTACACATCGCCTTATGGAGCTGGCTTGGCAATTATGGGGTTAAGTGGTGGGGCATTGCGGGCCTCACAAACCTACGGTTCTGGAGTGCAGTTGAATCAGTTGATCGAAGGTGCGCTTATAGGTGAGGGCCCATAAATGAATATTGTTGACTCTCGATGCGGTAACTGTGATTCAAGTCTAGGAGCAAAGGCTGTTCTAGTGAGAGCAGGCTTTGAGTGTCAGTGCAGGGGTTGTCAAGCTTATTGTCAAACTCCGCACAAATTTTCTTATCTATATTTATGCCTTTGTGTGGCTGCTTTTCCATTTATTTTTATGTTTTGGATTTCTAAGGTATCAGTAAACCTGCCATTATTTGTATTAAGTTTGAGTGGGGGTTGGTTGCTAATCTACTTTGTGGAGTTTTTTCTACTTTCCCCTGTTTGTGCAACAGCGGAAGAGTATACGGCTTCCAAGAAAGCAAAAAATTACAAAATTTTAGGGTTCCCTCTTCTGTTTTTTATCGTTTGGCTTATCGTGAGTTAGATTGCTAGCTTGGTGGCACTAAGCCTTATAGCTTAGTAAGCAAAACCACCAAAGCCCCGGTAGAGTAATCTGCCGGGTCTTTGTCTTTAAGACACTTATCCAGCAGTCAATACCAAACACCGCTTCATCCCCCTGACTGGCGACTTGACCTCAAAACTCGCTTGGTGGGAGGACCAAATAATGGGTTTATTGTAAGCGTCCGGCAAACTCATCTACCAAGCCAAATTCTGCGCTGTAATTTAGGTGTCCACCTATCAACAAGTGGACACCTAATATGAGTGAAATTATCCCTGCTAAGAAACCCGTGAAGCGTCGCCGGCATTCCCCGGAGC
>NZ_JBFLAB010000144.1:0-1538 GCF_040742695.1 Microbulbifer discodermiae
TTTCCGAGCCGCCGGCTTTTGTTCACCAAAGAGTGCAGCACTGGGTAGAGCAAAGTCCCGATGCCATAGCGGTGACCGGGGCCGAGAGCAGTTTGACCTACGGTGAACTCAACCGCCGCGCCGATGCCCTGGCACAGAGGCTGCTGGCCCTGGGAGTAAGCTGCGATGACCCGGTAGCTTTATATCTGCCCCGCGGGGAACAGTTGGTGGTCGCCATCCTCGCGGTATTGAAGTGCGGTGCCGGTTATCTGCCGCTGAACAGCCGCTACCCGGTGGAAACCCTGGTGGATATGCTGGCGGGCATAGAAGCCAAATTCATTGTGTCGCAGCGGGGTCGCCTGGAACAGGAATCCCTGTGGCCAACCTTAGCCGATCGTATGCCCGCACTCGCCAGAGTCCTGCTGGATGATCCGCAAGTGGAGTCGGCAGCGGAGCCCGTAGGGCAGGTTCAGCCGCATCCGGATAACCTGGCATTTTGCATCTTTACTTCGGGCAGTACCGGCAAGCCCAAGCCGGTGGCCGTGACACACCGTGGGTTTAGCCACCTGATGGAGTGGTATAGCACACTGACGGAAACCACGGCCGACAGCAATACGCTGCTGATCACTGCCACCAGCTTTGATTTGAGTCAGAAAAATATTTTCCTGCCCCTGATCAACGGCAACCAGTTGCACCTGGCCGACGATGACTTTGATCCGGACCGGCTGCTCGAACAGCTCCGCTCGGGTCTGATCGACCACAGCAATCTGACCCCCAGTGCCTGGTTTGCCCTGGCGGAGTTGGACAACAACCGCGAGGCGTTTTCGCGGCTCGATACCCTGGTATTGGCAGGGGAACCCATTGATGCCCGCCGATTGCAGAGCCTGTGGTCCAACTATCCGCAGCTGAAAGTGATCAACTACTACGGCCCGAGCGAATGCACAGACGCGTCGTTGGTACACCCCCTGCGCTCGACCCAGGGGAACGCCGTGATCCCCGCCGGTAAAAGCCTGCCCTATTGTCGAAACTATATCGTCGACCAGGAAGGACAACTGATGCCGGAAGGCCTGGTCGGAGAGCTGTATATCGGCGGTATCGGCGTGGCGCGCGGCTACTATGGTCGGGCGGGATTGACCGCGGATCGCTTCTACCCGGATCCCTTCAGCGATGTTCCCGGTGCCCGCATGTACCGCACCGGAGACCTGGCCCGCTATGGGGACGCGGGTGACATTGTAATCCTGGGACGGTGCGACCAGCAGATAAAGCTGCGGGGATTCCGTATTGAGCTTGGCGAAGTGGAGGCGCAATTAAGACGCTGCACGGGGGTTGAGGAGGCGGTGGTGAGTCCCCGAACCACTCGGGGCGACACCAGGCTGGTGGCTTTCCTCAAGCTCGACACCGTGGATGCGGATACTGAAGAACAGTCAGCGGCATCACAACAGGCACGGGTAGATACCATTGCCAGTGAGGCCCGGGACAAGCTGCCGGGCTATATGTTGCCGGCGTTTTATCAGCCGCTGGAGGCGTTGCCACTCAACGCCCACGGCAAAATCGACCGC
>NZ_JBFLAB010000145.1:0-1494 GCF_040742695.1 Microbulbifer discodermiae
CGCCTGCGTCAAGCCCTGCTCAAGGACCAGCTTTACGGCCTCTGAACGAAACTCTATTGAATAAGTCTTTCTCATAGTCATTACATACTCCCAATTGCCTATGGTAACAATCGGGACTGTCCGGAGAAATCAGGCTACCCCAATTGGGGCATCGAATTTTCCATGTAATTTACCTTCTTGGTATTCAGCTCTCCAGTGGAGCAATGCACAGGACATGAAACCACATTCACCACCGCAAACAGTAGAGTATGCCTTTCCTGTATAGGGTTTGCCGGTGCTTTTCAAGAAAGCAATGCCATTTTAAATTGCAGTTCCGAATCGGAGACCCCCTACAAATACTGCTTGCATTGATAGTTAACAAGGGTCACGTAAGAAGCGCCTAGCGCTACCACCGTGATTACGACAAAGATTGTTGCTTTGAATAACTTCATTGCGCTCATTTGTAAACATAACGCCTTGCCCGCAGACCGATCGAAAGGGAGGTCCGGTCCGAAGGGTTATTGTGCGGTAACTGGTTATGTCTTGATTTATTCATGGGACTTCACTAAAGGGTAATTCTATATCGTGCTCACCTAAAACTATTTTGTAATGGTTGAGCTTATCCCATAGTGCATTACGAATTTCATTAATTTCGTAGAATGCATCTTCAATGTTTTTGTTCTTTAGCTCACTACATGCATCATCCAAAGACTGGCAATATGAATATAGGGTATCTCCTTGTATAAGAACTCCCGGATAGTTTCTACCTGGATGTTTCATAACAGCTTGGTTTGTAGAATCTGACAAAATCTCAACTTCTTTTTTCTTCATATTTATTCCTTAGGACACTTAACGTCCGACGCACAGGCGAAGAACGCAGGGCTGAGTCCAGGCCGAAGGCCGATTGTGTCGGCGCTGGTTATATTTCATTACGCGATTAGCTCTAAATTAGAAGGAAAAGAGCGAAATTCCTCCCATTGAGATTTACTCATTTCACCTTTGAACTCACGGGAGTTCCACGCTCGACTTAAGTACGCATATATATGTGCTATATCTATAGAATAGCCCTCGATATCGATACTCCCCTTAGATCCCATTTCTTTAATGAGATCACCTAGATGCTCATGTACCCCTTTTAGCTCACTCATTAATTGACTCCATTCAACTGGATTTTCCTTGCTATCTATCATGATTTCTCTGAAATATAACGCCCCCAACAGTGGTGTGAGTCGCACGCAGTGTGGCGATCCACTGCCTGGCTTTGTTATGAGTCATTCTTTCTAAGTGTAAGAACCTCAGAAAAATAACGACGATCACGGTAGCCACTATTTTTAGTTACTCCAAAGGCCTTATTTCTTTTTTCCATAGCTACTAGTGGGCTATGCGGAAAATAAGGTTACGTGATTTGATTTCATGTATACTTGCCCCATGGATACTCCGGACGTTTTTACAATTACCGCTCATGATGCAGCGACCCTGGAAAGCTGGATTCGCAGCACCTCGCTTCAGCAGGGT
>NZ_JBFLAB010000146.1:0-1323 GCF_040742695.1 Microbulbifer discodermiae
GAAATGAAGTAGAGCGTCTGTTTCGCCGCTTGAAAGGTTTCCGAAGAATATTTAGTCGATTTGATAAGTTGGATGTCGTTTTTAAGTTCTTCATCAACTTTTCATTGATCGCTGACCGGCTAATTAGTGTTAACAGGCCCTAAGTGATTCTCGGTCAATTTTTGGAGCTGTCGATATATGAAAAAATTGTGAACGATTGCCTATTTATAATTTAAAAGTTTTTAGGTTCTTCTCATTTTTGTAATACTTTCGTATTTTGCGCCTTAATAGGATAATTTTTTTACAGAAAGTGCTGTTTCTATAATGAAAATAAAATTTTTAGCAATTTGAAAAGGTACTTACATTAAAAATAGTGCGAAAGTTGAAAAATAAGAGGAGCATCAAATTTTTTAAATTACAAGAAAATAATCGTTGACGACTTCTGATGCAAGAGAATATAAATTTCTAGCCAGCAGTAGGAAAGTCTAAGAAATATCTGGTTAGATATTTCCCAGCTGGCTTTATTTGATTATTAATAGATTGGAAGTTTGTATGAATAAAAAAATCAAGCTTAAATTAATGACCTTAAGTTCATTATTCATTAGCAATTATATTTTTGCCAGTGGTCCCCCTGAGGTACCATTTCAAAGCTTATTTATCGAGGGAGAATATAGCACGGCTTATCCAAACAATCGGATCTATGCCAACGGCAGAATGCAGGCTGAAGCTGATATTTTTTATCAAATAAAAGAGGGTTACACGTTTATTGGGGCAGGCCTTAAAGAATTGTACAGCGGACAACCCTTTGAAAATACGGTGGTCTCCGATGGTTACAATGGATATATTAAGGATATTCGACTAGGATCAGGGTCTGCTGCTACAGCCTTGCCTTTAACCTCAAGTTCAACTTCTACGCTATCCACAACTCAAGTAGTTAGAAAGTATCTCTCATCTTCGTCTGCAGGTACTATCCAGGTGTGCGTTGAAGCACAAGCGCGCAACGACAGCACAAATGAAATAATCACGCAAAGTACTTGTGAAGGCACGACCAATAATGCCTCCATTTCCATAGAAAAGCTCAGCCCCACCATTTTTTCATTATCAAGTTTTATAGCAAGTAATGCTGATGGCGACTGGACTGATGACTGGGACATTAAAACTCATACCTACAAACCACAGGGGTTTACCCTGCGCAGAGTATGGGATGAAAATGGGCTTAGATTAAATCAAAATCAAACTGATTTTTTCGTTGATTCTGGAATTAACTATGCCCCCTATAAATTATTGGCTAGCTATCATCCGGATCGACCCAACCAGCCTGCACAGGCCCATCTCAACGGTTCC
>NZ_JBFLAB010000147.1:0-1217 GCF_040742695.1 Microbulbifer discodermiae
CTGCTGAAGCGAGGTGCTGCGAATCCAGCTTTCCAGGATTGCTGCATCATGAGCGGTAATTGTAAAAACGTCCGGAGTATCCATGGGGCAAGTATACATGAAATCAAATCACGTAACCTTATTTTCCGCATAGCCCACTAGTCCCAGCCGCCAAAAGTGATCATTGGGTTATTGATGCCAAAAAAGGCTGGATAGCCAAACGGCAGCTAGACCAAAAAGACCTCAACGCCAAGAAAAGTAAGATACCACTACGTCCCTTAGCGCACATGACAGTGCGAGATCAAACGTGGGCAACCGCCGCAATGCTTTGTCTGGCAGACACCATTGAAACAGCGCAAGGGGACTGTAGTAGCAACGATATTTTTTCTCACAAAAAAAATGGGGTCTACAGCTACGGAAATCGCCTAATCTGTGATTGGAAAGAGGAAGACGGAAAGAATCTAGCATGGTTTCGCTGGGGAAACAGTCAAATCTACCGAAAGTTCTTTACAGACTACCAAAATTTTTTACGCCGACCAGTAATAGTAGGAAGAGAAATAGCACAAAGCTACGTAAGGTCCGAACTCATTTACATAGTAAATCTCGACCTCTCGAAGTTCTATGACAACATAGATCGCGACTTACTGATTAAGAAGATAAAAAAAATATGTAAAAGATTTACTAATCATTCAGGCCACAAAAAATTTTGGACATCATTCAGAAAAATAACGGACTGGAAATGGACCAAAGATGACTTATCTCGAGCCGAGGGCCTGGGAATTCCCATTAAAGGTAAGCTGGGAATACCACAAGGACTCGTATCCGCAGGTTTTTTTGCTAATGCGTACATGCTTGATTTTGACTGTGCCGTCGGAAAGCATATCAACAACAAAGTACCAAACACTACCGGAATTATCCTTCACGACTATTGCCGCTACGTAGACGATCTAAGATTAGTAGTCAGCATAGAAGAACCCCCCAAATATACAGATATAGCCGCCAGCGTAACCAATTGGCTAAATGAAATGCTTTCTTCACATGCATGTGAGAATTTACTTTTCAACCCAGACAAAACATCAGTAATTTCGCTAAAGGACCTAGCAGGCTGTTGATTTTCAGCCAGATTCAAACACGGTAATCGTTTGAATCCGCAATTCTCGGCCCAAATAGACGATTTAAGGCCATTTTTTACCCTTACGGGCCTTGGTGGCGAGCTTTCCCCGCCTTCAAGACGGACT
>NZ_JBFLAB010000148.1:0-1211 GCF_040742695.1 Microbulbifer discodermiae
CCGGCGCGGGCAAAGATTCTTTCCTGTCGGTAGAGCGGCAGATGGTCGGCATACTTGGCGATCAGCAGGTGTGCCAGCAGGCCACTGGTGGGGATACCCTTGTCGATGATCTGTGGCGGCACCGGTGCCTGGGTAATGCGTTCGCAGCGTTTGCAGGCCCACTTGCCGCGGATATGGCGCTCCACGGTGAAGGTGCCCGGAGTGTAATCAAGCTTTTCGCTGATGTCTTCGCCGATGCGTTGGAGCTGACAACCACAGCCGCACTGTGTGTACTCGGGCTCGTGTTCGATGATCTGGCGCGGAAGCTCCGGCGGCAGCGGCGACCGCTTGGGTTGACGCTTCGCCGATTGGGGAGTGGACTCAGCGGGTCCGGCTAGCTCCATCTCTACGGCGGCGATATCCGCATCCACCAGCTCGTTCAGCAGACTGGCCTGATGGGTGTTCAGTGCTTCACTGCTCTTGCCGAAGTGGTGCCGCTTGAGGATGGCCAGCTCGTGTTTGAGCTTGTCGTTCAGTAGCTACTGATTGTGGAGCTGGTTATTTTGCTGAGTGATGGTTTGATCTTTTTCCGCCGCCTCAGATAACAACTGCGCCGCAAGCTGGCGCAGTTGTTCGACATTGAGGTTGTTGAGATCGGGCGGTGTCGTCATAGCCATTATCCTGCCGGAGTCCAGCGCCGGTGGTGATTACCAGATGGGACTTTTTCACTGGCGTGTTGGCCAGTGAGGAAGGTTAGAGCATGGCAATACGGCTATTGCGGCCGACCTGATGCCAGGGCAACCCGATCACCAGTGCCTGTAACTGCTCTAAGGTCAGGGTGACGCGTTCACCCTGCCAGAGTTTGCCCCAGACAAAGCCGCCTTGGTGCAGGCGACGGGCTGCGAGCCACAGGCCGAAGCCGTCGTGCACCAGCACCTTCATGCGGTTGCCGCGCTTGTTGGCAAATAAGTAGGCACAGTGGGGTTTGGCTTCTCCGAACACCTGAACCACGCGTGCCAGTGCGGTATCCGGCCCGGCGCGCATGTCCAGCGGCACGGTGGCCATCCAGATCTCATCGACCTGGATCACGACTGCAGAGACCGGAGCCAGGGGATAGCGAAGTCGATTTGGGCGAGAGGCCAGCGCACCTTGATACCTGGGAGTTCGAAGACTACGTCGTTTGTCGTCCCGCCTGGGGCAGGCAGGGGTACGGGAACAAACTTCTGCTCGGT
>NZ_JBFLAB010000149.1:0-1190 GCF_040742695.1 Microbulbifer discodermiae
AGGCGCGGTGATTGGAGGAGTGGTTTCCGCTGCGGTGGAAGGAATCAGGGCGGCCGCTACGGGAGACGAATTTGATTTCAAGCAAGTATTTATCGGAGCGGCTCTCGGCTTTATCAGTGGAGGATTTGGTGCTGCAGCTATTGGTGCTAAAACAGGGGTTCAGGTAGGCATAGCGGTGGCGGATGCTGTGGTTTCTGGTGCTGCCGATTTTGGATTAACTACGCTTGCAGACCTCAACAACCCAGATGGTCCGGACTATGGAGCCGCTGGTGTGGGCGCCGGAGTAGGTGCCGCGATTGGCCTAGTGACCTTTGGTTTAGGAAAGGGAATTGGTACCGTGGTCAGTAAAGTAAGTAGAAAGCTTGTGCGGCAAAATAATCGAATAGGCTTTTTGCTTTCTCCTACGGGTGGAAAATCTAAATTACCCTTATCCAGCACTCAAACCCAAGCTTTAGCCGGGCAAAGTACTCTGAAGACTGGACAATCGTTTTTCGCTGGAGTATATACTACCGTGAGAAATTCGTTTTTTAGTGACCACAAGGTCGATGTTCCAACGGAAATTCCCGAGCGAAAAATAATCCATGATGCATTTGCTGGCGTTCCTCAGGAAGAAATGTCGCCATTTGCTAGACGACTTGCCTTTGTCAACGATAATTTGGCTAGGAATGATGATCGTAATATAACAATTGACAAAGCTGACCGCTATGCGAAGACCGCTTTATTAGTAAACAGTGGAGAATTGTCAAATTCCTACGCACATATGGAGGCCGCTGGTCAGTGGATAGCCTCAACGAAAGTGCCTGGTTCAGTTAGGTTTGTGGGGGCATCAATGAACTTCGCAGCTACATTTTTTGCCGGTGTTGAGGATGCTAACAAACGTCGCTTAGGAAAATTTTAGGCTTATAAGACAAGCAGAGTATTCTGTATTTTTTTTGCTTAAAATTTGAGTCAAAATCAAATAATATGTGGGGTACCCTTGTAGGGTACCCCAAAAGCAAACACCTTTAGCCTAGCAAATTTGCTTAATATCCAATAGAAGGGCCATCACTAGTGGGCTATGCGGAAAATAAGGTTACGTGATTTGATTTCATGTATACTTGCCCCATGGATACTCCGGACGTTTTTACAATTACCGCTCATGATGCAGCAATCCTGGAAAGCTGGATTCGCAGCACCTCGCTTCAGCAGGG
>NZ_JBFLAB010000015.1:0-87578 GCF_040742695.1 Microbulbifer discodermiae
CCAGTGCACCTGGAATCTGCTGAGAAGTAGATTCCAGGTGAAAAAACAAACAATCTCAGGGTTGTTTTGGTCAAATTCAGGCCCGCACCAGAAAATACTGATACTGCCGTAGCGATTGTTGAGTTATTCAGACGTTCCTTAGCATCAATCAGCAAAGCCGTTATGGGCACAGCCATTGCCAAGGCCCTAGAGAGTGGGATACTAGATCTGGACCATGAAGTGCAATATTTATTGGCTGGCGGTCACTTCAACATCGATAACCCCGGTTTACGACCAATCACTCTCGAACACCTTGTAACCCACAGATCCGGCATCAAGGATTATAGGCCTGCCTACCGATGCAGTTTCTATATTGACAATGGTGATGGCACCCATACAAAGCTGGTAGACCTTGAAGAACCGGGGAGCTGTCCTGACGACAGCCCGATCACATTGGCTGGCTTTCTCGGCGCCTACCTTGACAGTGAAGGAGAATTTTACAACCAAAATGAAAATTTTCTCGCACGGGCACCAGGCGAGGAGTACATTTACTCAAATATCGGTGCCGCCCTAGCGGGGTATTCGTTGGAGCTAAGCAGTGGATTCACCCTGGCCGACTACGCGAAAATGAAAATATTTACTCCTTTGGGTATGGTCAATACAAGCTGGAGAATTCCAGAACTTATCCCTGACAATATAGCCAAGCCTCATTATCCTATAAATGGCAATTTAACCGCCTTACCACTCTATGAGCTTGCAACCTGGCCAGATGGCGGCCTGAGAAGTAGCGCCTATGAGATGGCGTTGTTTCTAGCAACCATTATGAATGGTGGAAAACTTAGTACAGGAAAAAAAGAAATAAGAATTCTAGAAGCTGATTCTGCTGCTCAGATGCTAACTCCCATAACAGATAATTTTGGTATCTTCTGGATTATAGATTGGCCATTACAGTACAACGGGAAAATCAACAAATTAATTGGTCATAATGGCGCAGACCCGGGTTACTTCTCTTATATGTTTTTCAATCCCATCGATAAAATCGGAGCGCTAATTTTAGGAAATTCGGAATTAAATGAGGAATTAGAGGAGAGTATTAACGGTCTCGCCGCCAAACTCTTTGAAGCTGCTTCAAAGCTGAAAATCAAAGAGGCATCCAAACTCTGTCACTATTAATCAGGCAATTCAATAAATGCTCTTCCATTTATTGGTTTGCCACCCCTGAAAATCCATGCAATTATGCGAGGTCGGTTTATTTTCAAGGGCCTGCGCCAACCTCTTCTCGGCGGCAGCACACCCTATACCACATTAACACGGCAACTTATTTAGTTGCCGTGTTAGTAAATTTCTAATATAAATTTAGCGAGTGCAATAAATCAGCCGACCATCATTCTGATGATGTCCGGACACTTAAACCAGTATTGCTATTCTGAGCCCACCGGATATTTCGACAAAGGAGGTAACACCGCACAACATTAGCCAGACAAATAAGCTCCGACTTGTAAATAATTCTCAAAATCAAATAACCCTCAGCAGAAGTTTGGGAAATCTATAAACTATTAATAATACCTTTTACGTCAACCATCAAATGCGCATAATACAATCACCGATTGACGCCAAATTCATCCTAATTTATTTATTTGACCGGGAACTATTCATAAACGACGCCAACTAACCAAGGCGATCGCAATATCTCCACCAGGATAAAGATCCGGCGTCCAACCTGCAGCAAGAACCCGGAACCACCTGGATGATCTATACAAATAAGGAATAATCGCATGAGATTGAGTTGCCTGATCATTTGTTGCCTGCTTTCCGTATCGGCAGTTGCAGAGCAGTACCAGTCCTTTTCCAGCGCGGGATTTAATCGCAGCCTATCCGATTGGCTGATACATGGCTGGAACATGGATATAGGCCAGCACGAGCCCCAGCTATTTAGAAGTAGCACAGATTTTTATTCTATTGACAGTACCTATTTCTTCTCGGATAAGAGTGCACTTGGCCCTCTAAAGGAATTTGACTATATCAATAGCAGCAGCAATATCTATGCTGGCTATATACGGACGGAAGGTGAGTTTTCTGATTCCAATTACGGGAATATCGGTGGAGAATATTTCGCTAACAATTTCCTTATCGGTGGCTCCATTGGTGATTTCAATGGGCAGCAGCGATATACCGCAACGGCAGGCTATTTCTTCTCGCCCAACTTTATGGCCAAGGTGAGTGGCCAAAGTCTGGATGGAGATACGAGAACCGTGCTTACAGGGAAGTACCGCCATCCATTTAATGAAACGGATTATATTGGCTTTACGTTTGAGGCATTGGGAATTGATACCGAATCAGTATTTTCCACTAAATATTTCAAGGACCTAGGAGATGAAACCTATTTTACACTTAACGGCTCCTTGTTTAGCAACTCCGGCCTATGGAACCTGGGAGGGGAGTACTATTTCTCCCGCTTCACTTCTATTGGCCTGAGTGCAAGTGAGAACAATCGCTATGGTATAAGTTTTTCGCACTTCTTCACCCCGAATATTCTTGCCGAAGTAGGTTACCAGCATGGTATACAGCAGTTAAATCAATACGATATAGAGTCCAATCAATACACCGTAGATTTATCTTTACAATTCTAATCATCAAGCTGACAGCTCGATAAGTTCCCGGGTTAACCACAGGCTGCTTGATTTTTCGCTAAGGGTCCGGGAATCTGCGCCGCAGACCCGGGATGAAAAACGCCAAAGAGAACTTTTGCAGTCACCTGCCGGGGTCTGTTGACGGTAATTGAGCTGAGGCCTTATTCTGGCGACCAATCAAATAATCCTCTCTTTGCCCGGTCGCCAGCCTTGTCGGAGAGCTTTAAATGGAACGCTACAACCCAAGGCTTATATTTTGATTGCGCTTGTGGCGTCCCACCGGCATCCGCTCAGGTGAAATCAGCCCTTTTCGGCCAAAGCCTCTATCCGTGCCTGTGCGGCGCTGCCAATCTGGCCTCCGCCCTTGGCCGCGGTCTGGTAATGACTGTAGGCGGTTTTGAGATCCCCCTGCTTCTCGTTTACCTCTCCCAAATAGTAGTGAGCGTAGGGCGTTTCCAGATAGCGCAGGGAACGGGTCAGATCGCGCTCCGCTTCACTGTAGTTTTTCAGCTGTGCGCTGGCGAGACCGCGCTTGAGCCAGTTGGAGAAGAGTCCGGGGTTTTTCTGCAGCGCCTGGTCGTAGGCATTGTAGGCGGCCCTGTAGCGCTTTTTCTGTGCCAGCAGATCCCCCTCCAGCTGATAAAAGGAGGCCTCCCTGGGCTGTCGCTTCTGGGCCTCGCGCACCAGACTGAGGGCGCGATCATACTGTTTGTCCCTGGCTGCGACTTGGGCCTTGTCATAACGATCATAGGCGTCCGCATCGCGCTTGAGCTGGGCGATGGCCCGCTGATAGCCAATGCGGTTGCTTGTGCCTCCCCTGGGCAGCTTCTGCGCGTGGCGAAGATTGGCATCGACGCGAGCCTGGGACGGCGGATGGCTGGCGAAGAGGGCGTCCAGGCCACCGGCCTGCCGGTTCTTGGATAACTCGACGAACTTGCGCTGCAGTCGCACGGCACCCTGGGGATCGTAGCCGGCGGCGGCCATATATTGCATACCGTACCGATCCGATTCCAACTCGTTGCCGCGCCCGTAACGGGCTATATAGGCGGAGCCCCCCAACTGGCCGCCGAGATTCACCAGATCGCCATAACCGGTTTCCCTGGTGGCGGCACCTAGCACGGCGAGGCCGGCGCCCAATACCTGCTGCTGGGACATGGCCGCGGCGGAGTGGCGCGCGGCGGCGTGGACTATCTCGTGACCCAGCACCGCCGCCAGCTCCGCCTCATCGTCGAGCAGCACCAGCAGGCCCCGGTTAACCGCTATCTTTCCGCCGGGCAGGGCCCAGGCATTGGGTACCGAGTTGTTCAGCACCACGAATTCGTAGGGCAGCTGCGGCTGGTCGGATACCTTTGCCAGCTTACTGCCAACCCGGGCAACGTAATCCTGCAATGCCGGATCGATCAAATACTGACCACCCTGCTGTTGCTGGTTGATGGGATATTGCTGCGCACCCAGCGCCAGCTCCTGGCCCGGGGAAATCAGTGACAGTTGCCTTTCACCGGTAACCGGATTGACCGCACAGCCGGCCAGCAGTGACGCCGCCAGCAAAATGGCGGTAATAGCGCGCGGAAACATGGCTTCCTCCCTGTATAATGCGAACCTTACTGGCGCATAGTTTACACAGTTCACGGGGTTGGGTTATGGCGGCACTGCAGACTATCGAACTATTTGCCGGCACCGACCCGGACGGCCAACCGGTAGTGGAAAGATTGCAGGTGAGGGTTAACGAGGACCACAGCTGCCAACTGGTACGCTCTCCGGCTTTTGTCAAGGGGATCGCCAGCGGCGACACCATCAAGGTCGACAAACACAAGCAGCAGTTCGAACTGGTCAAGCGCTCGGGCAACCTGGCCATCAGGGTACTGTGTCGCGGTGACAGTAGCGCGCTGTCCGACCAGCTGACCCCGCAACTGGAGAAACTCGGCGGCGAACTGGACCTGGAGACGCCTAGGTTGCTGGTCTACAGCATCCACGTGAGTTGCGGCTTTGCGGACATCGAGAAGATTCTCAACCAGGCCTGCGACGGAGCCAATAGCGTCTGGTACTACGGCAACGTATACGACCCGGAGGACGGGCAGACGCCGCTGAACTGGTGGCGGGATATCCTGGCGCCCGAGTAACCTCCGCAACAGCAACCAAGGACAATTATGTTAATCGTCATTTCCCCGGCCAAGACGCTCGACTACGACAGCGATATACCGGCACTGGACTCCACTGAGCCGGAATTCCCCACCGATTCAGCCGCCTTGGTCAAAGAGCTGCGCAAACTGAGCCCTCAGGATATCTCCAGCCTGATGAAAATCTCCGATAAGCTGGGCACCTTGAATTACGACCGCTTCCAGAGCTGGAAGCGAAAATTTACCGAGAAAAACTCCCGCCCCGCGCTGCTCGCTTTCAAGGGCGATGTCTATACCGGCCTCGATGCGGAGACCATGGGCAAACGCGACTTCGCCTATGCGCAAAAACACCTGCGTATTCTGTCCGGCCTCTATGGCCTGCTGCGGCCGCTGGACCTGATGCAGCCCTACCGCCTGGAGATGGGCACCAAGTTTGCCAACGCCCGCGGCAACAACCTCTACGATTTTTGGGGTGACAAAATCACCCAGGCATTAAATACACAGCTGAGCGCACTGAAAAGCCGCGAACTGGTCAATCTGGCATCCAATGAATATTTCAAATCGGTGCAACCAAAAGAATTGCAGGCCGAGATTGTCACCCCACATTTTAGGGACCTGAAGAACGGCCAATACAAGATGATCAGTTTTTTCGCCAAGAAAGCGCGCGGCCTGATGAGCCGCTGGGCCATAGACCACCGGGTGAAGAAAGCCGCAGAACTGAAAGCCTTCACCGAGGCCGGCTATGCCTTTAACCCCCAGTTGTCGCAGGGCAACGACTGGGTCTTCACCCGGGAGCAGGCGTCATGAATGCGCCCCGCGACGATCTTCTGCCGGACGCACCCTCCTGCGGGCGCAACCGGGAACCCATACTGTCTCACCTAAAGCGCCTGCTGGCGGACCCCCAGTGCCTGCTGGAGATCGGCAGTGGTACCGGCCAGCACGCGGTCTATTTCGCTCCCCGCCTGCCCCATGTGCGCTGGCAGACCACCGACCGGGCAGACAAGCTGCCGGGCATCCGCGCCTGGCTGGAAGCGGAACCGGCAACCAACCTGCTGCCGCCCCTGCAGCTGGATGTGAGCGGCGAATGGCCACCGGTTCAAGCCGACACTATTTTTACCGCCAACACCTTTCACATAATGTCCGCGGTAACGGTAGAGGCCCTGTTTCGGCACCTGCCCCTGGCCCTGCGCCCCGGCGGGCGCCTGATCGTGTACGGGCCTGTTAAGATTGGCGGCGAGTTTGTGGGCCAGGGCAATGCCGCTTTCGATCAGAGCCTGCGCCAGGGCGACCCCGATATGGGCATCCGCGATCTGGAGTGGCTCGACGGCCTGGCAGAGGCGGCGGGCCTGCGACGGACGGAACTGAATTACCTACCGGCCAACAACCAGTTGATGGTGTGGCACAAAACAATAGAGGGGAGTTGAGATGCCCGAGTGGTTTGAAATGTCCGTGGTTATCGCCTTCGCCATTGCAGCGGTATTTTTTTTCGCCAAGTACCGGGAGACGGCCACCGCCCTGCACGAATGCGAACGCATGAAGAAACGCCTCTCCAGCGATCTGGACCGCTACCGCGACGTACCCCGCCTGCGCGCCCTGCGCGACGCTTTGATATCCACCGATCAACTGCCTGTGGATGACGACGGGCGCGAACACCTGCTGGTGCGGGACTCTGAACGACAACTGTACCATGTCACCCTGAACCACCAGGCGCAGGCCGTCAGCGAAGGCCAGGAGGTGACGTACCGCAGGGACGGTATTGAGCGGCTGCTGCAAGAGCTGGGAGACTAGGGCCTGTTGAGAAAGTATTTTTCAACAGCCTGCTAGGTCTGTTCACACCGAGTAAGTTGGCCCTAACTCAGGCCGCCGTTGCCGAGTCCAGTTTATGTGGTGGGAAATGCAGGGCAAAGGTACTGCCGCAGCCCGGCGTACTTTCTATGGTCATGTCGGCGCCGTGGCGCAGCAGTATATGTTTGACAATGGCAAGGCCGAGGCCGGTGCCGCCACTGTCCCGGGAGCGGCCCGCATCGACACGATAGAAACGCTCGGTGAGGCGCGGAATATGAATGGGCTCTATGCCGATACCACTGTCCCGCACGGAGAAGTGGCCTCCCTGCTCATCCACCCACCAGCGCAGGGCGATGGGACCGCCTTCCGGGCTGTATCTGACTGCATTCAGTACCAGATTGGCAAAGGCGCTGTGTAATTCCGAGGCCTCCCCGGTCAGCACCGCGTCCCCGCTACAATCGATGCTGATCTCATGCTGCCCGCCGCTGAAACTGCGCGCCTCGTGGGCGACCTGCCCGATCAATTCCCTGACCGACACCCTGTCGCTACCATGATCGAGTTCGGACGTCTCCAGCCTCGACAGCAGTAGCAGGTCGTTGACCAGGTCGGTCATACGGTCTGCCTGCTCGCGCATCTGCAGCAGCGGGCGCTGCCAGCCCGCCGGTGCCTGGCCACTGGTTTCCAGGGTTTCCAGATAGCCGGCGATCACCGTCAGGGGTGTGCGCAGCTCGTGGGAGACATTGGCGACGAAATCCCGGCGCATCTGCTCCAGGTTGTGCAGGCGGGTGATATCGCGAACTATCACCAAGGCCTCATCGCGTCCGAAACGGGTGACCTCCAGCTGCAGGGTGCGCGCCTCGTTCCCCGGCGCCGGCATGGTCAGCGGTGTGCCGGCAGATGGCTCCCCAGTGTGCATCAGGCGGGCAAAACCCGGGTCGCGCACAAAATTCACCAGTGGCTGACCGGTATCCCCGGGCTGCAGCGCCAGCAATTCGCCCCCAGCCGGATTCCACCAGGCCAGATTGCCGCCATCCTCCAGTGCCACAATGCCCTCGCGCAGGGCGCCGGTGCTGTCCTGGACCCGGCGCAACATGGTGTGGAGTTTCTGTTTCTCGCGGCGGTGACGGCGCTGCATCCGGTAAAAATCGTCGAAGATTTCGCCCCAGATACCAAACATGGTGGGCACTGCACCCCGGCGGCCGTTGGCCAGCCACAGGCTAAAGCGACTTTGCTGCCACAGCATCCAGCTCACATAAATGGCGAGCCCCATGGCAATCGCTAACAGCCAGTTCCCGGACGAGAAACCGAAAATAATACAGCCGAGAGCGATCACCAGAAAGCGCGCGAGTTCGCCGATACTGCGTTCCAGCATGGTGGTTGGTTCTCTCCATCATTGGATTCGAGCGGGGGCAGGTCCGTAGCGACCATTCGCTCTGGGCGCCGGCATTTTATTGGTATGGTAATCTTTCGCGCCGGGCCCCGGGTCTGTCCAGCGAACCCCCGATCCCGCGTGGGGGAATTGTCACACTTTTTCCGCAGTTTGCACAGAAAAGCGATAGCCGGTACCGCGCACCGTCTGCACATAGCGCTCGTGGCCGTCCATGCTCAGCGCCTTGCGCAGACGGCGGATATGCACGTCCACGGTGCGCTCCTCTACGTAAACATTGCCACCCCAGACATGGTCCAGCAGCTGGGCCCGGGTATAGGCCCGCTCCTGATGGGAGAGGAAGAAAGTCAGCAGGCGAAATTCGGTGGGGCCCATATCCACTGCCCGTCCATTGATGGTGACCCGGTGGCAAATGGGGTCGAGCACCAGTTTGTCGGCGGTGAGGGGCTCCTCCGGTGAAGACGGCCCGGCGCGGCGCAATACCGCTTTCAGGCGCGCCACCAGCTCCCGGGGGGAGAAAGGTTTGGTGATATAATCATCGGCACCGGTTTCCAGTCCCTTGATTTTGTGATCCTCCTCGCCCTTGGCGGTGAGCATGATAATCGGCAGCGAGGCGGTCAGCTCGTCCCGCTTGAGACGGCGGGCCAGCTCCACACCGGAAATATCCGGCAGCATCCAGTCCAGCAGCATCAGATCCGGCTTTTCATCGATTGCCAGGGCGTGCGCGGCCTGGGCATTCTCCGCTTCGATACAGCGGTAGTCTGCCATCTCCAACGCCACACGCAGCATTTCCCGCACTGACGCTTCATCATCGACGATTAGAATGGTTTTACTGTGCATCCTGATCCCATAAGTGATGTCCGTTCGACGCACATTTAACGGCAACTCAGTGACAAATATATGACAGCCGGAGCGCCCCGCACATTAATTTAATGACCCATGGGTAACGATCACCGGGGCAAAAATTCGGGGGGAAATAATCGCCGGAGCATTGGGAACTTAATCCCAACACTGGCGGGAAAGCTGGGCACTGGTTTTATCCATTGATGAACTGGTCCACCAAAATTCCAGCAAAGATCAGTGCGCCGACCCAGTTGTTATTGATAAACGCCATGAAACAGGCCTCGCGCCGGCGCTCCCGCACCAGCCACTGCTGGTATACAAACAGGCCCGCGACCGCCGCCAGGCTGACCAAATAGACAGCGCCCAGCTGAAACTGCCGCCCGATCAACAGCAGCGCAAAAATTGTCATTCCCTGCAGGGCACCGGTCATCGCGCGGTCCATGTCCCCGAACAATATGGCGGTGGACTTGACCCCGATACGCAGGTCGTCGTCCCTGTCCACCATCGCATAAAAGGTATCGTAGGTGACGGTCCACAGCAGGTTGGCGGTGAAGAGCAGCCATGCCTGCGGCGGCACTGCGCCGGTGCTGGCGGCAAAGGCCATGGGTATACCCATACTGAAGGCCGCGCCCAGGACCACCTGGGGCAGGTGGGTGTAGCGCTTGGCGAATGGGTAGGCGGCCGCCAGCACCACCGCCAGCAGCGACAGCTTTACCGTCAATGCATTGGTAGTCAGCACCAGCAGAAAGGCCACCAGGCTCAGGCCGGCAAACAGCCACAGTGCGCCGGCCGCACTGACCGCGCCGGTGGCCAGTGGCCGCGCTGCGGTCCGCTTCACCCGGCCGTCCACATTGCGGTCGGCGAAGTCGTTGACCGCGCAGCCGGCGGCCCGCATCAACAGCACTCCCAGGGTAAACACCGCAAACAGGTGCAGTCCGGGCCACCCCGGGGACGCCAGCCACATCGCCCACCAGGTGGGCCACAGCAGCAGCATCCAGCCAACGGGCCTGTCCATGCGGGCAAGCTGCCAATAGGGCAGTACCGCCGGCCAGCGCTGGGCGATTTGTTGACTGATCACTCTGCCTCCCCGAGCTTCATATCGCTGGGCTGCTGTCCGGTGCCGCCGGTACAGGGCGGCCCGGCGGGGCGAAAGCTACCGAGAAAGGTCTCCGCCACCAACAGGGGCTTGTCGCGCAACCAGAAAGTGGAGCGGCGCCCCCAGGCACTGTCCCCCGCGTCCTCCAGTTCCGCCAGCCGGCAGTCCGGGTTGCGCCGCAACTGGTTGAGCAGAATGGGGCCGCGCCGCATGTCCGCCTCACAGAACAGCAGCTCTCCCAGTGGCCGGTCATCGAGGCTGCGCAGATAGCGGGACTTGCCCTGCAGGCTGCGCATGGGCAGCACGCTGCGCGCGTAAACCCAGGGAACACCGCCGCCACACAACAACACCTCGCGCACCAGGGCGAGTTGGCGCGGTCGCAGGCCCAGTGCGCGGCGCTCCTCCTGCGCCGGTCGCCGCCAGCTTTGGCTGAGCACCCTGACGGCCAGGCACCCGCGACTCTCTCGCTTCAGTGCCGCGGTCAACGAGCCCGGATACCATAGCCAGGGCCGCAGCCGCGCCGGCGGCTGGCCGTGCACAGCCTCCAGCGGTTCAGCCAGCCAGGCTCCGTACGGAACATAGGGGGATTGGTACAACGCTGCCCTCGGTGCAAAATCAAAGCCGCATTGTACCCGCTCGGCGGTGGGGTTGATCAAGCCGCAAGGTTGGACCTTTGCTCAGGGGCGCGGCGACGGATATAGTGCCCTTTCCCTCGAGACAATAATGAACCCTTCCGAAGAGTGATATCGCTATGGGCCTCACCACCAAAATCGTAATGGCGATGCTGCTGGGCATAGTCGTCGGCGTTTTGCTGAATTTCCTCAATGCCAGTCAACTGCTGGGCAGCGGCGTGACCGAGTTTATCAACAGCTACCTGACAGAGGGCCTGTTCGACATCATCGGGCGCATATTTATCGCCTCGTTGAAGCTGATGGTGGTACCGCTGGTGCTGGTATCCCTGATCTGCGGCGCCTGCGCCCTGTCCGAGGGCAGCCGCATGGGCATGCTGGCGGGCAAAACCGTGGTGCTCTACCTGGTGACCACCGCTGCAGCAATCACACTGGCACTGTGCATGGCGCTGCTGTTTCAGCCGGGTATGGGCATGACGGACGTGGTGGCCGATGCGACCTTTCAGCCCAAGCCGGCCCCTCCCCTGTCGGAGGTATTGGTGAATATCTTTCCCACCAACCCGGTGGATGCCATGGCCAAGGGCAATATGCTGCAGATTATCGTGTTCGCGCTGTTGATGGGTTATGCCGTAGCCCGCACCGGCGAGGCCGGCCGCCGCGTAGCCGATTTCTTCAGTGATCTCAACGATGTGATTATGCGCATGGTCGGCGTGCTGATGGTATTTGCACCCTATGGGGTATTCGCCCTGCTGGCGAACAAGATTGCGCAACTGGGTGTCGATGCCATATTCCAGCTGGGCAAGTATTTCCTGGTAGTGCTGGCGACCCTGCTGCTGCACGCGCTGGGTGTCTATTCAATTCTGCTCAAGTTGCTGTCGGGACTGAATCCCCTCGAACTGCTGAAAAAGATGCGTCCGGCCATGGTGTTCGCCTTCAGCACGGCCTCTTCGGCGGCGACGATTCCAGTGACTCTCTCCACGGTGGAAAAGCGCCTGGGGGTGGACAACAAGGTGGCGGCCTTCACTATCCCCCTGGGAGCGACTATCAACATGGACGGCACCGCCATCATGCAGGGTGTAGCCACGGTGTTTATCGCCCAGTTGTACGGTATCGACATAGGCCTGGCGGGTTACCTGACAGTCATTCTCACCGCAACCCTGGCTTCCATTGGAACTGCAGGTGTGCCCGGCGTCGGGCTGATCATGCTGGCCATGGTTCTGCAGCAGGTGGGCCTGCCGCTGGAGGGGATTGCCATAGTGATAGGCGTCGACCGCCTGCTGGACATGGTGCGCACCGCGATCAACATCACCGGGGACTCTGTCATCAGCACCATCGTGGCGAAGAGTGAGGGCGCTTTCGACGAAAGCGTTTTCAATGACCGCAACTACACCGCGATCGACGGTGCCGCTGCGGCCACCGCCGCCCGCTGACTGCGGCGGAATCCCCTGGCGGGGATTTTCGGATCGCGATTCAGGCGTGGCTGCTCGATTTGTCGCGGAGGGTTTGCGGACATGCGCCGCAAACCCGGGATTAGGGAAGCCAGGGAGGGCTTTTCAGCAACCTGCCAGGGCCTGTTAACCGGTGGCGGGGAGCAAATCGCGCAGTTCGTCGGCCTCCAGGTCGCCGTCTGCGCGACGCACCAGCCTCCTCGCCACTTCGCTCAGGACCTCGCTGATAGCGGCATCGGTGGTATCCTCGCTATTGCTGCCGTCAGCGGCGGACTTCACGGTGTAATCCTTTTTCACCCTCAGCCTGCCGACGTCTATATCGCGACTAAACAGGCTGCGATCGGCGCGATCGCGAATCTCTATGCGCACTGACCCCTCAAGACGTATGGTGCCGCGTTCAACTTCATAGCCGTCGCTGCTCTCCAGCGCCACCAGGTTTTTAACCACGGTTAGCTGCGCGATGGTGCGCAACGTCAACAGCGCCTCAGTCTGCGTCAGTGGAACCTCCTCATCGACGAAAAACTCCCGAAAATGCCGTTGCATTTCACTGTCGAATTGCGCGCGGTACCGGGCCAGGGCCGCATTACGCAATGCGCTGAGTTCCCCCTCGCCACCGGCCTGGGCGAGCAGCTGATAGAGTTTGGCGCCGTTGACCGGCACCGGGATGTTCAGGTGGATCCGAATGGGGTCTATGGTCAGGGTGGGATTGGCCTCATCCGCCCCCAGACCGAAGAGCCCGCCCTGGGCAGTGGCGCTCTCTGCAGTCAAGAGCAGCGATCCAGAAAGCATCAGGCTGCAGAGCATAGTCGTCATTTTTGTCATTTGTTGCTCTCCCTGGATACAGAAAATGGGCGTTTGATGTCAGGCCTGCATTCGCAGGCGTCTATAAGCACCCCAAGGCTGCCAGCTACCGCGCCAGAGAGCAACCGCCCGTCGCTCAGACTTCGGCAAAACGCGGCTTGTTCTGTAACCAGCGGGCGATCAGCTGCTGGCGCATAGGGTCGCTGAGCGCCGGGTCAGCAGCGATTTTCTGTATCTGGGGCAACAGGTGCGCATGCCTCTGCAGGTCGGCGATCCGGTGTTCTATTTCGCCGGTCTGCCGGGTTCCCAGTATTTCCCCCGGCCCCCGCAGGCGCAGGTCTTCCTCGGCGATGGCGAAGCCGTCACTGTGCCGCCGCATCGCCTGCAGCCGCGCGCGGCCCGTTTGTGACAGCGGTGTACCGTAGAGGAGTACACAGTGGCTGGCGATGGAGCCCCGCCCCACCCGGCCGCGCAGCTGGTGCAGCTGGGCCAGGCCGAGACGCTCCGGGTTCTCGATGATCATCAGGCTGGCATTGGGGACGTCCACCCCCACCTCGATGACCGTGGTCGCCACCAGCAGGTCCAGTTGTCCCGCCTTGAAGGCGGCCATAACAGCCTCTTTCTGCTCCGGTTTCAGGCGGCCGTGCACGAGACCGACACTGAGCCCCGGCAGTGCCGCGGCCAATTCGGCTGCAGTGGACTCGGCCGCCTGGGCCTCCAGAGTTTCGGATTCCTCGATCAGGGTGCACACCCAATAGGCCTGGCGCCCCTCGGCCACGGCTCCCTGCACCCGCTCTATCACCTGGTCGCGGCGCTCATTGGAAATAGCGACAGTATTGATGGGCTGGCGCCCCGGCGGCAGTTCGTCGATCACGGAGCAGTCCAGATCGGCAAAAGCGGACATGGCCAGCGTGCGCGGAATCGGTGTGGCGGTCATGATCAACTGGTGGGGCTGCAGGCGCTGGGTGTCACCGGCGGCACTGCCCTTGTCCCTCAGTTCGAGGCGCTGGCGAACGCCGAAGCGGTGCTGTTCGTCGATGATCACCAGGGCCAGGTTGGCGAACACCACCTCCGCCTGGAACAGCGCGTGGGTACCGATTACCAGCTGGGTGTCACCGCAACCGATAGCGGCGAGCTGGCGACGCTTTTCCGCCGCCCTGAGACCACCGGCCAGCCAGGTCACCGAAATTCCCAATGGTTCGAACCAGCTACAGAAGTTGCGCCGGTGCTGATCCGCAAGTATTTCCGTGGGAGCCATTACCGCCACCTGGGCGCCGTTAGCCAGTGCCTGCAGCGCCGCCAGGGCGGCAACCAGCGTTTTTCCGGATCCCACGTCCCCCTGTAACAGGCGCATCATCGGCGCGGCTTTGGCGAGGTCAGTGGCGATCTCCGCACAAACCCGCTCCTGGGCGCCGGTCAGGGCAAAGGGCAGGCGGGCGAGAAAATCACGTCGCAGCGCGGGATTTTCCGGCAGTGCCTGGGCACCGATCCTGGACATGCCGCGCCGCAACGCCAGCAAGCTCAGGTGGTGCGCCAGCAACTCTTCCAGAGCCAGGCGCAGCTGTGCCGGATGCTGCCCTTCGGCCAGTTGCGCCGGGTCCGCACTCGCCGGGGGCGCGTGCAGAAACCGGATAGCGCCGGCGAGGGGGCCACCCATCCCCGCGGGCAACAGCTGTGGCGGCAACAGTTCGTCGACGCCACCGTCCACGAGCAGCTCCAGCCCCTGCAGTACCAGGCGGCGCAGACGGGCCTGGGTCATGCCCTCGGTCAGTCCATAGATAGGGGTGAGACTATCCGGGATCGCCGGCGACTCACCTTGCAGGATCAGAGTTTCCGGGTGATACAGTTCCAGGCCTGCGGCACCGCGGCGCACCTCGCCGAAACAGCGCAGGCGGGTGCCGGGTGCAAAGCGATTTTTCTGTGCTGCAGTGAAGTGAAAAAAGCGCAGCGATAGTGTGCCACTGTGATCCTGCAACCGCACCACCAGGCTGCGGCGGCGGCCGTACAGAATATCGGCAGCGCGGATATCCCCCTCCACCACAGCGTCCACCCCTGTCTGCAGGCCGGCGATAGGGGTGATGCGGGTGCGGTCCTGGTAGCGGCAGGGCAGGTGCAGCAGCAGGTCCTGCACCGTGTTGATATGCAGCCTGGCCAGCACCTGGGCCACCCTGTCGCCCACGCCCTTGAGCACTGTTACCGGTTGATCCGCCAGATCCCTCACTGCCCGCCGTCACGCCCCCAGCTGACACTGGTTGATGGCATCCCGCAGCACATCGACCGCCTGATGGCGCGGAAAACTGGCGCGCCACGCCAGCGCCACCGTCCGCTGCGGGCTGGGGGATGTGAACGGCCGTGTTTCCAGCAGGCCCGAAGCATATTGGGAGCCGGTTGCCGCCGACATGGGCAATACGGTGATACCCAGGCCGGAGGCCACCATATGGCGCAGGGTTTCCAGTGAGCTGCCGTCTGCTACGGTGCGCACCTGGGCACTGCCCCCCTGGCGCTCCATGGACTGCTGCAGATCCGGGCATGCCTCCAGCACCTGGTCGCGAAAACAGTGGCCCTCCCCCAGCAATAACACGTTTTCCCCCGCCAGCTGTTCCGGATCTATGGCTTTCTGTTTTGCCAGCGGGTGGAAAACCGGCATCAGCACCATGAAGGGTTCGTCATAGAGGGGCTGGGTGACCACGTCCGGCTCGGTGAATGGCAGCGCGATGATGATGGTGTCCAACTCCCCTTTGCGCAGGCGCTGGCGCAGCGTGGCTGTGTAACCCTCCTCCACATAGAGCGGCATATCCGGCGCCCGCAGCTGAAGCTGGGGAATAAAATGCGGGAAAAGATAGGGGCCAATGGTAAAGATGGCGCCTACCGATAAGGGGCTCGACAGCTGGTCCTTGCCGGCGCTGGCAATATCCTTGATCGCTGCCGCCTGTTCCAGCACCAGTTGCGCCTGACCCACGATACGCTCGCCCAGGGGGGTCGGCTGTACCCGGGTTTTGGAGCGCTCGAACAATGCCACGCCCAATTCTTTCTCGAGTTTCTTCACCGCGATAGACAGGGTTGGCTGGCTTACAAAACAGCGTTCGGCCGCGCGGCCGAAATGCTTCTCCTGCGCCAGTGTGACTATGTAACGCAACTCGTTGAGTGTCATGGCTTTTACAATCAGCTACCCAGTGATGATAGTAATTATTCATAAATAATCGTCACTGACCATGCGCAAATGTGACCGTCCATAGCAGTTCGGGTCTGCACGACTCTAATACTCGGTGTCCCAGCCCGGTTGCGCCGGAAATTTGGGGGGACAGGCAAAGTAAGGCAAGCTCGATCCAACAGGGTGCCAAGAAGGGCGTATAGTGTGATCCGGTCACTGAGAGGGTGTAAAAGTTGGTAGATTTTTCCAATATTGGCAGGCAAATAAGGAATTAGGCGCTAACTTTTGCTATATATAGAGGAACGACTAGAACGGAGGCTTGCTATGGGCATTTTATCCTGGATTATCTTGGGTCTTATCGCCGGCGCACTGGCCAAATGGATTATGCCGGGACCGGATCCCGGTGGCTGGATCGTCACCATGGTGATTGGCATTGTCGGCGCTTTTATCGGCGGCTGGCTGGGTTCCATGGTGGGTATTGGTGGACCGGTGACAGGATTTGGTCCCGGTGACATTGTCACCGCAGTGGTTGGCGCAATCATCCTGCTGTTCATTTACCGAATGATCAGGCGCATGAACCGCTAGCAGTTTTCAGGGCAGCCTGGAGAAACCCCTCTTCAAAGGCGGGGTTTCTCCAAACGGTATTCACCGGGCAGCCACACGGGGGTTCAAAGTTTCAACAAGGATCGCGGCATTGGGGGGACGCAGTAGCGGCCCGACCGCCCGTGTACTGATATGGCTCAAGAAAAAATTTGGATATTTGGCTGCGGGGATCTGGGGGCGCGGTTGGCTGCGCAGTTGCCCAAGCGGGAATTCTCCGTCTACGGTGTACGTCGCAATCCACTGGTGGCTTTGGCGCGCAGGCGCCGCGCCGGTGCTCTGCAGTGGCGCCGGGGGGATGCCACCAACAAAGAGGCCGTCGCGGAACTGCTCGCCGATGGCGCGGATGTGATACTGGCCACTTTTACCCCCAAGGACCGCTCTCCCAACGGTTACCAGCACGCCTATGTGGATACCGCCACCACCCTGGCAGAGGTGCTGCCGAAACTGCCCCGCCCACCGCGGCTGCTGATCTGGGTCTCGTCCACACGGGTTTACGGCCAGAACAGCGATCAACTGATCGACGAAAGCACACCCGCGTCCCCCGCCAACTTTCAGGGGGATAAACTGCTGGCGGCAGAGGAAATCATTCGCAGGGCCGCACCGACAGTCTGTGTGGTGCGTTTCGCCGGTATCTATGGTCCGGGTCGCGACCGGATGCTCTCACAGGTGCGCGCCGGACGCTGTGCCCCGGCCGAACCCACGCAGTTCACCAATCGCATCCACGTGGATGACTGTGTCGGTTTCCTGACCCACCTGATTACGCAGCAGCGGCTGGGCTGGTCGCCGGAACAACTTTACATCGGTTCCGATTGCACGCCGGTGCCGCTGCACGAATTACAACAATGGCTCGCCAAGGCGATGGGCTACACCAGTGCACACCTGCGCGAATTTGTGCAAAGTTGTGGGCGGCAATCGAAAAAACTCAATAACAGGCTCATGCTGGCAAGCGGTTACCAGATGAAGTTTCCGGATTTCCGCGCGGGCTACAGCGCCCTTCTCGACAGCGAAAACTGATCCCCAACCGCAAACGCATCATGGCAGCCAGGCGGGTGGTATCAGTGTTCCTGTATATCGGACCTGTCACGGGTATCTGCGACCGGCTCCGCGCCCGCCTTGTGAAACTCGTAAATGGTCAGGGCGATACCCACCAACAACAGCAGGAAGACCCCCGCCGCGATCGCCAGCAGCACTGAATCGGACATTTTCCCTCATCCCCGTGTCAGAATGGCCGACACTTTGAAATAGATCCCAAAAGCGAGAATGCTGGGTACCCAAAGAGAGGTAAACAACCCTTGCTCCCGGTAGCCGTTGAACCAGAGAAAGCCCGATAGCGCAAAAGACACCGCTACAGCGGATAAAATAAAAAAATCTGACAGCTTCAACATACTCTATTCTCCCGGAGGATTGATTTTGCCCGCAGAACCACCAAAACCCATTAGCGTTTTCGGGAGTGGCAATTGGGTTCAGTTCAACGCCAAAAAAATCATGGAGAGCAGTCGGCAATTTCACACCGACACGCGGAAAAATCTATTGGAAATAACCTTTACCGCAACCACCACCGCAGTATAGACCCGGTGCATAGAGGGGCTTGGGGTTGCGAATCTGACAGGTTGCGGAAAAAGCCTTACCTGGCTTTTCTCAGCACGGGTGCTTGATCTGCCCCTAAAAGTTGAGGAGTAGATGCGGACGAAAGCGGGTTGGAAAAATAAACACGAGGTTTTTTCGCCAACCGGATAAGGGGCCGGGCCGCGCCAGAGGGTCCACACTTTGAACCCCGCTGGCGGCAAATAGGGGAGAACTGTTTTCGACGATCCGCCACACGGCGACGGAACTTAGCGAGCCCCGCGCACCTGGTGGCCAGCCGCACCATAGTAAAGGATGTATAGATAGCAGAAGATCGGCAGCACAAACGCCAGCTGAATGCCAATCCGGTCCGCCAGCAACCCCTGGAGCACCGGCACCAGAGCGCCGCCGACAATCGCCATACAGAGGATACCTGAACCCTGGCTGGTCAGAGCACCGAGGCGGGCCAGTGCCAGGCTGAAAATAGTCGGAAACATCACCGAATTGCACAAACCGATCGCCAGCACTGCCCACATGGCCACCCGGCCACTGCCGAGGATGGTGATAGCGAGCAGCACGCAGGCACCCAGCGAGCAGGCGCCCAGCACAGCACCGGCGGAAACATAGCGCATCACCGCGGCACCGATAAAGCGGCCTACCATGGCTCCGCCCCAATACAGGGAGACATAAAACGCCGCCTGCTGTTCGCTGATACCGGCTATGGAGTCTTCGGAGAGGAAGTTGACCAGAAAACTGCCAATAGAAACTTCCGCGCCGACGTAGAGGAAAATCGCGATGGCGCCGAGAAACAGGTGGCGGTGCGCGAGGGTTTTGCCAAAGGCGGCGAAGTCGTTTAGACCGGTCACCACCTTATGGCTGTCGATACGCGGCAGCTTCAGCAATGCAAAAGTCACCGCAAGGGCCGCCAGGGCTGCAGCCAGCATTAAGTAGGGTCCCTCGACCGCGGAGGCCCGCTGGGCCGCCGCCGCTTCCCCACCGGCGGGGATAGCGATTGAGAGGATCAGCATGGCACCAAAAAATGGCGCCACTGTAGTGCC
This sequence comes from Microbulbifer discodermiae, assembly GCF_040742695.1. NCBI lineage: Bacteria > Pseudomonadati > Pseudomonadota > Gammaproteobacteria > Cellvibrionales > Microbulbiferaceae > Microbulbifer > Microbulbifer discodermiae. The sequence goes on from NZ_JBFLAB010000015.1 coordinate 19,091, forward strand.
CAGGGAGTTGAACGCCTGGGTCAGGGTTAAGCGACTGGCGGCGGTGCGCTCGCTGCCGAGCGCGGTCACATAGGGATTCGCCGACACCTGCAACACAGTAATCCCCGCCGCCAACACGAACAGGGCAAATAGAAACAGCGGATAAGCCTGCAGTCGTTCAGCGGGGATAAACAGCAGACATCCGACCACTGCCACCGACAGGCCAACCACTATGCCACGCTGATAGCCAATCCGGCTCACCAGCGAACCGGCCGGCAGTGAAACGAGAAAATATGCCCCGAAGAAGCAGAACTGCACCAGCATCGCCTGGGCATAGTTCAGATCGAACACACCCTTCAGGTGCGGAATGAGAATATCGTTCAAGCAGGTGATAAAGCCCCACATAAAAAACAGCGAGGTGAGCGCGACCAGCGCAAACCGGTAGCCGGAAGCTTCCCGCTGTTTGGTATCGAGCGAACCCGTCTCGACATTGGTTCCCAGTGTTGCCATTGTTCTTATTCCTAAAACTGCACTTTTATTAACCCGACCATCTAATCGATGACCCCTCACCGGTTGGATGGCCGCCCCAAAAATAGTGGGGCCCAGGTGACCTTGTAACACAAAAGCACCAGCCTAAAGGCCGCTTTTCGGCAAGGAGGTACAAATCGTAGGCGACCGGGACTCAGCGGAATTCGAAGAAAATATTGGCCGTGAGACGTCCCCTGGTGGGGTCGGCACAGATATCACGCTCTGAATCCACCAGGATCGAATGCAACAGATTGCCCGGGTAGATTGCCAGGCGGTGCTGAAGATATTCGACTCGATGATACAGCTCATATTGACCCGTGGTCCCAGTGCAGTATTGTTGCGCAGGCGCTCCGGCACTCTGCATATACTCACTGGCAGACACCAAATAGGAATCCACACGGTCGTCGCCGATACGCTCGTAACCCGTGGGCTTGTGACGAAAAAAACCGGTGGCCCCGTGACTGCCGGGATTGAGGTACAACAACAGGGCAAAGAAAAAAGGGGACGAAGTGTCGAAGTGGGGTATGCGCTGGAGCGTATCCAGTTCCGCTGGGGATCGGGTTACCAGAGAAAAATACGCCTGCAACGGCTTCAGGCGCAAACTACTCGGAATCCGGTAAAGTCCATACAGCTGCCGATAAACCCTCTCCAGCACCGCCAGCGCCGGCTCCCTCGGCATTTTGGCGCGCAGGCCCGGATACAGGGTGGCGCCATCCTCGGCAAAACTACCGGCACGGGCGTTGCGCCGCAACGGTTCGGTCCAGGGAGTGAAGCCGTCGATGACCAGTACCGGGGTGCGCTCGGTGCCGATCCGCCTTCCGCTGCCGACTTCGCTCACACAGTCTGCGCCTTGCAGTAGTGGTCCAGAAAGTCCAGATGGCCGGGCAGATTATCCACCTGACGGCGCACCTGCTGGCGAATATTGTCGAGAAAGCTGGCCAGTTCCGCATCCCCCATCAGGTCGGTGATCGGGTGGTGGCGGGCGGGCATCAATCCTTGGCCGAGCATCACCTGCACCCAGGATGCCACGCCAAACAGGTCCGCCTCGTATTTAAACAAACTGCCGCTGTCTCGAAACATCTCCAGGCGATGGGCCAGGCTGTCGGGAATCGGCATCGAGCGACAGTAGCGCCAGAATTTGCTGTCGCTGCGTTCAGTGACATGGTAATGCAGCACGATAAAGTCGCGGATATATTCCATTTCCTGGATCGTCTGCGCATTGAATTCATTGACATCCGCCACACAGATTCCCCGCGAAGGAAACAACTGCATCAAGCGCACGACACTGCGCTGAATCAAGTGGATACTGGTGGACTCCAGCGGCTCGATAAAACCGCCGGACAGCCCGATAGCAATACAGTTTTTGTTCCAGTGCCTGCGCCGGGTTCCGGTGCGGAAGGGGATCACCCGGGGATCGCTGATTGGCTCCCCCTCCAGATTCTCCAGCAGTTGCGCGCTTGCCTGCAGTTCGTCCATATACCTGCTGCAATACACCAGCCCATTACCCACCCGGCTTTGCAGTGGTATTCGCCACTGCCAGCCGGATTCCCGCGCAATGGAGCGGGTATAGGGGACCGGTGGCGCAACCGTCGCCGTCTGCACTGCAATGGCGCGGTCACAGGGCAGCCAGTGGGTCCAGTCGTGGTAGCCGCTGTGCAGTGCGCCCTCGATCAGCAGCCCGCGAAAACCGGTACAGTCGACAAACAGATCGCCCTCCACACACTCGCCAGTGTCCAGGTGGAGTGCCTCGATAAAACCATTGTCCCGGTTGAGCTGTACCTCCAGGATCTGGCCCTCGGTGCGGCTTACCCCATGGGTTTCGGCAAAACTGCGTAAAAAACGCGCATACAGAGAGGCATCCAGGTGATAGGCGTGGTTGCGATCCTGGTTGGGCAGGGCGGCGAAGCGGTGTGAACGGGCGGCCAGGTGTTCTTTGCAATAGTCGCCGATTTCAAAATCGATCCCCTTCTCCAGCCCCTTGCGCCAAAAGTGATGGAATTGCGCCGCCCAGCAATCCTTGCCCAGGGAGCCAAAGGAGTGCAGATAGTCGGCGCCAGTATCGCGCCAGTTTTCGAACATGATACCCAACTTGAAGGTAGCGTTGGTCGCCGCCATCACCTCTTGCTCTTTCAACCCCAGCAACTGGTGAAAAATATGCAGAGTGGGAATGGTCGCCTCGCCGACGCCCACAGTGCCGATGGCATCGGACTCAATCAGACGGATGTCCAGGTGCTTACCGATTAATTTCGCCAGGGCTGCGGCTGTCATCCAGCCAGCGGTGCCACCACCGGCTATGACAACTTTTTTGATAGGGTTTTCAGTCATCACTTAACACCTCGATAAAAATACCCAAAGCCCCGCCCAATCCCGTCGTCAGCGCTTCAGCCTGTTGAGCAGTTCCGCCCGCAGCCGGCGCGCCTGCAATTCACTGAGTGGCCGGCTCTGCACGCCCCTTGCGGGCTCCGCTATGTGGTCGGCACCATTCGCATCGAACACATAGTAATCCAGCAGTGCCTTCCAGGCGTCGCGCTGCCTTTCCGGCAGATCGCGAATACTCAGAATCCCGTGCAGAAGGGCATTCATGGGGCGGCCCATATAGGCCGGTGAGTCCCGCCACCACTGGGTGTAGAGCAGGTTGAAGGAATCCAGGCTCTCCACGTGATGCCACCACATGCCCGGCAGGAACAGGGCATCACCCGGATGTAACTCGGCCACCTGCGCAGAGGCCAGGGCCTCCTGGAAACGCGGAAAACGCTCGAAGTCTGGGTTGTGTAAATCCACCAAACTGATTTCCTGGCCGCCCGGGGCAAACTCCAGTGGACCGGGATAAAGGTTGGCGATCTGCTCCGGTGGAAACAGGGTGAAGCGGCGGCGACCGGCGATTACACAGGCCAGGTTGTCGGGCAAATCGTAGTGTGCGGCAATCCGTACGCGATTGCCCAGCCACAGAAATCCTGTCGGGTTCAACTGGCTAATTCCCGCATCGTTTTCGGCGGCGAAACCGGGGAACCAGTGGCCCACATCGGTAGAGGCCATGTAAATCATTGGCGGTTTTTCACTATGGGCACAGGCGAGAATATCGTCCAGAACCCGGTTCAGGTCCTCGCGCACACTCCGGTAATTGAAACCGCTCAGTTCCTCATTGTAAAACACCCGGCCGCCGGTTTCCGGGGCGCCATAACAGGCGGATACCGGCACACCCTTATAGTGACCGCGCAGATAGTCGGCCGCCTGCCGCGGCGCTGCACGACCGGCCACCACTGCAGGCCAATGGGCGCAGAAATCCCGTATCACCAATGGCTGAGAAAGTCCGCGAATTTTCCCGGCGATACTGTCCGCGGGCAACTTGTCCACTTCCACCACCGGCGGCAGATCAGCAAACAGGTCCTCGCCCCTCGTATCCACCGGAATCACCCGCCGGCCACCCGGCGGTTTTTCTCATCCATCAGCCGGCGCACATTGGACTGCGATGCCATCGCCATAAAAATCGCCTCCAGATAACCGGCGCTGTGCAACTGTGCCAGCGTTTCTCCGTCCAGTTGCCGCAGCCGGTCCTCATTGATGGTGTAAAAGCCCACCAGCTGGTTGCGCTCACCATTGTCCAGGGTGATATCGAGGGTGAAGGATTCAAGCAGCTCGTGGGCCAGCAGTGCGGCAATGAACCCCTCGTTCTGGCCCAGCCCCTGGTGAATGGCTTCCAGCATGTCCGCGACCTGGTCCAGGTAGGGCGAGTTGCCGCCGTGTTGCAAAAACAGGGCTTCGCCTTTGTCGCTATTCACCCGCGGATTCTCCAGATCGATGTGAACCACCCGCTGATTTTTTTCCCGACCCTCTTCGAAAACCGTCTGGCGGCCGATGAGAAATGGCTGGCGGCGGATAGCCAGCGGCACATAGGAGGCGTCCCAGCGGCCATCGCGCAGATACAGGTTTTCGCCCTCGGTAAAACCCAGCAACGCCAGGCAGAGAAAATTTCCCGTGCGCGCATCCTTCTGAAAGAAAATCGGATAGCTGGCCTGTAAAGAGCGGAATTCGAGTGGAAACGTCAGCGCATACCAGACGTCGTCGCCGTAGGCCGCAGAGCGCTCCGTAATAACGCGAAGCTCGCTGTGGTCAACGCTGTTGAGTGGTACCGCATTGGTCATATTTACCTCGTTATACTTATCCAATTCTGCAACCCCGCGTGAGCGGAGCCCTCCCCGGCAGCCTGTTGAAAAACCACTTTCAACGGGGCCTGGGGCGCTTCTGATTCATTCGATGCCCTGGTAACCTGCAGGGCTTAAATAGTTGGCAGCGCTACCTCCCTGAGCTGCCGCAGCAGGTTCCGATTGGTGGGCAGGGCCCGCTGCATTTTCCTGGTCTGCTCGGCATTTTCGCGAAAAAGCCGCTCCGCCTCCGCCGTGTCTTTGCGACGCCGCGAAAATGCCTCCGTCGCCGATACCAGCCCCATACCGGACAGTACATACTGGTAACTGGCTGCCGGAAACAACTCATCCGCCATCAGCGCGTCATTCAGCGAGGCCGGGTAGAGACGCCAGATTTCCAGCGCCTCCCGCAAGCTGTCAGGGATGCCCGCCGCCGTGCGGTGGTCGCGCCAATAATCGCTGTCCTCCCGCTTCGACAGTACATAGTGCAATTTGAGGAAATCGATAATACGTTGCCAGTGTGCGCTGAAACGCCGGTTGAAGCGGCGCTCCACCGCCGCCATGGCGGCGCGATTCGGCGGCAACTGCTCGGCCAGCATCTGGGCCGACTTTTCCACCATTACCAGCGCCGAAGCTTCCAACGGCTCGATAAAGCCCGCCGCCATGCCGATGGCGATGCAGTTCCGGTGCCAGAACTTCTCCCGATAGCCGGGGTTGAAGCGGATCTGCCGCGGCTCGCTGAGCAGGTCCCCGCCACCGCCTCGCTGGATATAGTCACGCAACACCTGCTCTGCCTGGGCATCCCCGCTGTGGGCGCTGGAGTAGGTGTAGCCAATGCCCCGCCGGGAAGGCAGGCCGATATCCCAGACCCAGCCCGCATCCCTGGCGCTGGAATGGGTACAGGAGGCGATGGGGCTGTCCTCCTGCGCATAGGCGACCTGGGTCGCCAGGGCGCGATCGTTGAACAGCGTCCGCCCCTGGGGCCGGACCCCAATACCGTAATGCTTGCCAATCAGCAGCGCCGCCGCGCCGCTGCAGTCTACAAATAAATCCCCCTGCAATTGAACGCCCGATTCCATGTGCAGGAGTGCAATATAACCATCGGGGTCATTCTGTATGCGGGTAATCCGCTCCCGCCGGTGGACAACCCCAAGCTTTTTCGTGCAGTGGCGCTGCAGAAAAGTGGCAAACTTGGCCGCATCCAGGTGGTAACCATAATTCAGCGCAAAGGCGTATTCCGCCGTGGATAGCATCTTGGGTGCCAGGCAGCCGCGGCTGACCTGGGCCTGTCCGCACACAGCGTCCGCATAGGAGACCTGATCCCGGTACGCCTGCCAGTAGGGTGCCAGATTCAATTGTTGAAAAGCCACCGGAGGAGTGAACGGGTGGAAGTATTCCTCCCCCGCGCCGCTGACCCAGTCGATAAAACGGCTGCCCTGTTTGAAGCTGGCATCGCACTGACGCAGAAACTCGGTTTCCGCAATCCCTATGCGCTTTAAGGTTCCGCGCATGGACGGCCAGGTGCCCTCACCCACACCCACAGTGGGTATCTGGGGGGACTCCACCAGTGTTATCCGCACACCACTATCCGGGTCAGCGGCGAATTCGGCCCCCAACAGGGCGGCCGTAAGCCAGCCGGCACTACCGCCTCCAACGATCACCAGGTGTCGGGTTGTCGGGTCAAGCCTACTCATACTCTTCTAACCACCGGTTGGAAACTGGGCCGCACAAAGGGACATTGCCATTGACTCGCCGGGCCGTCTCCGTCAACAGAAAAGCCGCTGGGAATCAGCGGCTTTCCATAGCTTTCTGCATTGTTCCAGGATGCTATCAGAATGCGTAGCGCGCACCCAACTGCCAGCGGGCTCCACCTTGATAAACACCGAGCACCTGCTCCCGGGCGCGCCCGTGAACACGACTGTATTCCTCGGTCACGTTCAAGCCCTCCAGAAACACTTGTAGACCTTGCAACTGCGGCACATCGTAGCTCACATTCAGGTCCACCTGCTGGTAGGCTTCGGTGAACTGTGGGTTGGCGCCGGTGCCCTGGCCGCGGGAGTTCAGGAAGTCATCGCGCCAGTTATAAGCCACCCGCGCCTGCAGGCCATTTTTATCGTAGAAGGCAATCAGGTTGGCGGAATCGCTGAGACCGACAAGTGCCTCCTGGTCCTCCAACAGGTAGGGGTTGTACTCCAGGCCGGAGTCCACCATGGTGTAGTTGAGGATCACCCCAAAGCCGGTCTCACCAAAGACATGTTGCACTGCAAGTTCCAGGCCATCCACGGTTTCGTCGCGGTCGCTATTGACCGGCGTGTCGATTAGGAACTTCACCAATTCATCGGTTTCCGGGTTACCTCTGATCACAGTTTTCGACGGATCAATATCGCCGGTTTCCGGATCTATGGCGACAGTGACAAATTCACTGCTACCATAGTTTTCGGCGATATACCGCTTTATCGCCAGCGCATCGGTTCCCACCGCTTCCACGGCTTCGTTGTACCAAGCGCCGTCGGCCGGATTCGCTATACCAAAGAAATTCTGCTCCTCCTTAACCTGGGTGATAAAGTTGGAGATCTCCTTCTTAAACAAGCCGATGGAGGCATAGCTGGACTCGCCGTAGTACCATTCAACGGAGAGATCCAGATTGACCGATTCCAATGGCAACAATGCAGGAGTGCCGGTAGAACCGCCAAATTCATTGCGGTTGCCCAGGGTCCCCAGGGTAGTACCACCCTTGATGGAGTTGTAGTCCGGGCGGCCTATGGTCTTGCTGGCGGCCGCGCGTACAAACAGGTCATCGCGCAGTTCAAAATTTAGGTTAAAACTCGGTAACCAGTAGTCATAACCACCCTTGTCGGTAAAAAATTGGCGCTCACCAGTGGGCACCAGTGCTATCTCAGTTGCCGCAATCCAGTCCGCCGCATCATAAATAATGGCTGCAGATGTGGAATCCACTTCCGTGTCCTCGTAGCGCAGACCGAGATGAACGTCGAAAGGCATGGAGCCCAGTGCGGATTCAAAGTTGTACTGGGTGTAAAAAGCCGTGGTGGTTTCGGTGGTCAAGCGGTCCACATCGGCGCTGTAATCCGTAGAGGGACAGAATTGGGTGCCACAGTCACCTATGAAACCCGACTCTAATTGGTCGCCGTAGAGTTCTTCCGCCCGCGCGCGCACCCGGTCAAAATCCCACGCGAAATAGATGTCCTGAATGTCTGCGTCACCAATCTCGGAGAAATCACCGGTGGAAATATCGAAATTGTCCTGAATACTGTCAGCGGGGAAGAAGGAATCATCAAAATCCCCCTCCGCGCCCACACCCCCCCAGGCATTGCGCTGCACATTCACGGACTGGGAGTGATTGGTCACTTCCTGGCTGCTGATACCAAAATCGATATCGGAGGATTCATTGAATTCAAAGTTGCCGCTGAAGTGGTAGGCGTCGATTTCAGAAAAATCACGGGAATTGCCAAACACACTACCGGTAATTCGCATATCCGATGGCTTAACCGCGTTGCCGCCGCCTACCGCCAGCGCCGGCAGCTCCCCGGTAAAATCCGTGGTAGCGCTGGTGCGGATAAACGCCGCAGTGGAAAGGGTGACATTGGAGCCCCAGGGGCTGTCCGGGCGCCGCTCGGCCTCGGAGTGATGTGTATCCAATGCCAGGGAAAGGTGCTCATTGAGCTGCCACTGCAGGTTCAGCCCCAATGTGTCGCCGCGATAGGCTTCGGCCACACTGCCCGCGCCCATGGACAGATCCTGGGGTGTGTCATAGGTTTCCGAGTAGATGAGCGGCGACGCCACTGGACCGTCGGTCCAGACGTTTTCCGACGGCGCAAAAGTGTACCAGGCGGAGATATCATTGTGCTGCTTGGCGATATCGTTGGCATAGTACATATAGTCCAGGGTCGCGGTGATATCGTCATTGGGTGCCCACTGCAACACCAACTGGCCATTGGAACGCTTGCGCTGCTGTTCCTCAAACTTGTAGATGGTGGTCTGCGGCACCGAATAGATGTCGTCGGGACCGGGCCGGTTCACTTGGTTGTCCTGGGGCACACCGCCCCAATCGCCAGTGCCCGCATCATAATTTTGATCCACACTGCCGGGAAAGCTGCGCCAGCCGGTGCCCACCAGTGCCTGCTGGCTGCCGCTCTCGCGCTCCGCCACGCTGGCAGAAATGGCCACACCAAAAGTGCCCTCGGCAAAAGTGTCGGAGTAGAAGCCGGAATATTCCGGGGTGATGCCGCCTTCCTGGGAGGACTCGTCCAATACGCCTTTGGCGGCAAAGTTGATGCGGCGCTCGCCGATCTCCAGCGGGCGCGCGGTCAGCAAGTTGATGGTGGAACCGATACCGCCACTGGGCACCAGAGCATTGCTGCTCTTGGCCACGGATACCCCGGTGACCATTTCGGAGGCGATATTCTGGAAGTCAAAGGAGCGGCCACCGGTAGTGCGGGCCAGCTGCCGGCCATTGAGGGTCACCAGGTTAAACTCGGGATCAATACCGCGCACAGTGACCTTACTACCCTCACCATTTTGACGGTCAATGGACACACCGGTGATGCGCTGCAGGGATTCCGCCAGATTGGTATCCGGAAACTTGCCGATATCCTCCGCTGAGATGGCATCGACAATACCTTTACTGTCCCGCTTCACGTCCATGGACCGGGTCAGACTGGCGCGAATGCCGGTTACGGTAATCTCCTCCAGCGGCCCCGTGTCTACTTCCTGGGCCACCAGAAGCTGCGGGCAAGCGGTAGCCCCCAGGGCGACAGAAATGGTCAGCGCGAGCCGATCCTTATGGAAAATTGTTCTTCTCATCGACACTACCCCGAATGGTATTTATATTTTGACCGAAGCGTAATTTATGCCTATCGGCGCTGTCGCTTGGTTACCCTTTTGCCGCCGGCCCGGACCCGGCACAGGCACCCAAACCTGGCGATGCGCACGCCATAATCGCAGTTTGCCCGGTTTCGCGGGCACATCAATCGGTGGTGGGGACAAACAGGATATCCCGGATTAAAAGTGCGTTAACCGGGATTCTGTCCGGTGAAAGGGGGCGGAATGGAGCCCGGCTTGGACACCAAGGCCGGGGCAAAACCTCAGGTTCAGGAGATGGCTACCTCCACTAGCCATGGCCCTTCAACTCTGCGACACCCTATAACTTGCGCGTCAAGCCGGGAAGGCTTGAGATAGTGAGGACCTCTAATCGATGCTGAAACCAAGCCCGCAACTATTAGCCTGGCAATCCAATAGGTGATCCCTCAGCCACTGGATTGTCGCCTTGACATATACTGGTGCAGGCCATGTCTTTCCATAGCTTACTCTTGTAGGGGTCTGCTCATATGAATAACAAAGCGTGTACCACTTTTCGATGACTGGGCTATTTCCAGTTGCCAATTCAGGCGCTCGCAGATCAACTGAACAATCAGAAGCCCAAAACTACTTTCCTGCAGGCCCCCTGATTCCTTGTAGCTGGAGCTTGTCACCTTGCTGACGATAGGTGGTGGAAGGCCGCCGCCAAAGTCATTGATGTGAATTTGCTCCTCGTCCAGATGTATCTCCACCTTGGAGGGGGTATGAACCAGGGCATTCTTGATCAGATTGCGCAGCAGCATACGCACCAATACGGGATTTGTATAAATCCGGGGTACAGAAGCTTCTGAAATAATTTCTGCCCGATTGGCAAAACTGCGATTACTGCTGCCCAAGTCTGCTACCACCTCCTCGGCCAGCCTTGGCACATTCACCTGAGTCAGGTTTTCATCATCCGCCTTTCCACGTGCCAACTGCAACAGCATCTCCGTATCCTGCTGCATGGTCCTGGTCGCATTACCAATTCTGGACAGGGTTTTTTGATCCTGTTCCGTAAGGTTCTGGCGTTGCTCCAGAATCTCCAGCGCGCCGCTGATCACTGCCAGAGGAGTACGCAGTTCATGACTAGCCAACTTGACAAAGGCTTTTTCCCGCTTGATATGAAATTCTAGTTCCGAAAGAAACAAATTGAAGGATTCCGCAATCCTTACAAACTCTATATCACGGTAATCCCTCTTGAGCCGTTGCATTGAAACCCCCGGTTTTACAACGCGAATATCTCTGGAGAGTTTTTCCAGGGGCTTTATTAATAGGCGCGCACTTCCTTTTGAAACGAAAAACCCCGCCACCAGCATAATAGCAGCGAATAAAACCAGAAAAGCTTCGACGATGAATTCGCGCCTCTCCATACTGGTAAAATCTTTAGCCAGATATAGCTTTCCGGAGGGATTGTTAACTTGTTCAACAGTGATCAGAAAGGTTTTTCCATCAATTTTTACTTCATCAAAAGACGGCGCCTCCCTGCCTCTGAATAATTCCGGAAGGCGGGCATCGCTTCCAGCTTGCGGCAAGAAGAATGCTTCCAAATCAGCCGTTTTCCAATGCTGGAATTTATTCCCTTCTATATTTGCCTTGAAAAAATCTGCATTCGCCCGAAACTCAAAATTTAAAGCCCTGCTTTCCACATCCTCAAAGAATATTTCCACCGCCAGCACGCATATAAGCACCGTAATCGCAACCATTAAATATATGGTTTTCAGAAGACGGGTGTAGAGCGCGCTTTGCTTCATTTGGCCGCACTCTGCTTCTCTATAGTTATCAATTGATAGCCACGCCCGTGCACGGTTTTTATCAAGCCGACGTCAAAATTGCTTTGCAATATCTTTCTCAGGGCATAGATATGTGTGCGCAAGCTGTGCCCTTCATGCTCGCTGCCATCCTCTCCCCAAATAGCCTCATGCATGACTTCATGGCTGATAATCTTCGGATAGGCACCTATCAGCAATTCAAAAATTTTGGCGGGAATACCTGTCAACTGGACACTTTTACCATATAGCTCGACGGTCAATGTCTCCGGATCAAAAGAGACACTTCCCGCCCTGAGTCCCGACTCTTTTAGTATGCTCCGCCGATACAAAGCCTCTATCCGCAGCTGTAATTCCCTCAGTTCAAAGGGCTTTACCAGGTAATCATCAGCGCCACAGGAAAACCCTCTCTCTTTGTCCGCCAGAGAACCCAATGCTGTGGTAAGAATAATGGGCACTTTGCATTTCAGGTCCGAGCGGATTCTGCGACACAATTCAAATCCATTTACACCCGGCAACATCAGATCAAGAACGACCACATCATAGGAATGGGTGGCCAACAAGTGCAGTGCGGTAAGGCCGTCCGGAGAAAAATCCAGCACATAGCGCTCTTCGCCCAAAAACTCAAATAGATTTTCAGCCAAATCGATTTGGTCTTCCACGATCAGAAGGCGGATTTTAGTTCCGCAATCCCTTATTTCAGTACTATTCGGCACTACTCAAACTCTCAGAATCAGGGGTCGAGCGGTCAATGGAAATCAGTTCATATCTGCGATTTTTGAACTCGCGGATACCGGTATCCGCAAGCATTGCAGACCTTTCGTCACTTAGCCGCCCGCGGGGAATTGCAATAAAATATTCATCATAACTGCCGCTTTTCAACATCGCTGTCAATTGCGCATAAGTTACTGACTGAGCAGTTCCGCGCGAGTAAAAACGCGCGGAAAATGGCAAGTCTCCCAAATAGAGCAAAGGGCTGTGCACGGCATCACTGCGCTGATTATAGTGGCCAACCAGACTCTTTTCACTCTTCAACCTGTAATCACTCAGGCCATATGCCAGTGTGACGGATAGCAACAGAAGCGGCGACACCAGCGCCAGGCTGTTGCAGAGGCGTCTGCCATATGGCGACCTGCTGTACCGTGTAATCTGCGCGGCTATCAGCACTGCGCTAAATGGCAATGACGGCAGCACATAGGTCCACAATAGATTGCTGGCAAGGCTAAAAAACAGCAGCGGCCCCAGGGCACAAGCCAACACAAAAACCAGCTTCTTGTCCCGCCAAAATTCCCGATCAAATAGATTGCCACTTTTCGAGCCCGCAGAGACCCACAGGAGTATCGACAAAATTCCCCAGGGAAAACTGGCCCACAGCCAGAATACCCATATCATGCCTTTGGGCTGCAAGTGGGCATTACCATAGAGGTCACCGGACCAGCCGGGATCTATAAAGCGAAGGATATGTTCACCCAGCAGGAAGTAGTGCAGAAACCCGGGTGTCTTGATTTCCGCCCATAAATACCAGGGCAGCACGAGCACCAGTGTCAACAGCGTTCCCGCCCGCCAGGGCAGAACTGCCAGCTCTCGCAAACGACAAAAATCAAACAGTATCCATAGGGTTATGGGTATGGCCACCAGCACCACTGCCAATGGTCCTTTGGCCAGCAGTCCAATTGCCAGCCCCAGAAAAAACAACCAGCCCCAGATGCTGCCGGCTTTCTGTATCGCCAGATAGAATCCAGCCAGGGACAGGGTGGTGCCCAAAGCGAAATAGGCATCGGTCATCACTGCTCCGGCACTGACATAGGACAGCGCCATGCTGGCAAAGATCACAACAGCCCAGCGGGCCGTGTTCAGGCCCCGATACTCCCGCGCGAGGTGCCAGACAAGAAGTGCCATAACACCGGTAACCAGCAGGGAGGGAAGGCGAAGGGAGAATTCACTTAATCCAAGTGCTTTTATGGCAGCGGCCTGGGCCCAGAATGAAAGTGGCGGCTTACCCCAAAATGGGACTCCCGGCTCGAACCAGGGGGTGATCCAGTCGCCGGTCTCGGCCATCAGGCGGGCGATTTCCCCATACCTTGCTTCGGTCGTATCCACGAATGGCAATACTGCCATGGCCGCCAGGCGACTGATCGCGATGGCACCCAGAGCCAGGAACCAGTAATTAGACCACTTTGACATGCTGCACCGGTTCCCTGTGTTGAACTTTCGCCGTTTTATCTGCCGGTGGGCTGGTAATAATTTCCTCGGCCAGATAGACGGGCCTCTGCTTTGTCTCCATATAGGTCTTGCCGACATATTCCCCAACAAGGCCGATGCTGAACAGCTGCACGCCGCCCAGGAAGGTGACAATGGCCAGCAGCGACGGATAGCCGGCAGCCACGTCACCGATAAACAGGGTTTTGGCCACAATCCAGATGCCGAACAATGCTCCGGCGGCGGAGGCCAGGAGTCCCACCCCCGCCGCCCACCTCAATGGGGAGATGGAAAAGGAAGTCAAGCCCTCCAGGGCCAGCCCCAAAAGACCCCAAAAGCTCCATTTGGTTGTCCCGGCAGCACGGGACGCCCGATCGTAGTGAATCACTTTGGTGGGCATGCCGACCCAGGCAAACAGGCCCTTCATATAGCGGTTGCGCTCCTTCAGCGATAGCAGCGCATTGACTGAACGGCGACTCATCAAGCGAAAATCCCCCGTATCCACCGGAATCTCGGTACGACTGGTCCGGTTGAGCAAGCGGTAAAATAAATGCGCACTCAGCCGTTTCAACAGCGTTTCGCCGACCCGCGAACGGCGTTGCATAAGCACCACATCGGTGCCTGACAACCAGGTATCCACCATAACCGGTATATATTCCGGGGGGTCCTGCAGATCGGCATCCATAATCACCACCGCATCCCCGCGGGTATGTTCCAAACCCGCAGTAACTGCGGCTTCCTTGCCGAAGTTCCGGCTGAGTTTAATCAGCTTTTGCTCGCTATGCTTATGCAGGGCCCGCTTTAGATATTCCGCGCTGTCGTCTTCACTGCCATCATCAATGAATATCAGTTCCGTCCTGAGTGGCAGCGCCTTTACGATGGGCAGGACCTGCTGGAAAAATACCGGCAGCATGGCACTTTCATTAAACACAGGTACTACGATCGACAGCAACAAATCCTGGTACCGATCGGGTAGGGGATTAAGATAATTTGTCATTGAATACCAACCTTTTATAAACGACAAAATTCATGGCGGCCACCATTGCAGTGGTGACCAGCTGCGCGGCGATAACCGTAACCTGCATAATCTGATTCAACAGGATGAAAAAGGACAGATTGGCGCCCCATGCCAGCACACAGGACAGGAGATAGCGGGAAAAGGTCTGCCGGTGACTGCCGGCGTTGGGAAAAGCCAGCTGACGTTGCAAGCCATAATTGGCCGCGGCGCCGGACGCAGATCCGACAAAAGTGGCTATGGCGGGCTGGCCGGTGAGGGAGACAACCAGAGCCATTACCCCCCAGTGGACGCCGGTTGCCAGTCCACCGGCAGCGAGAAAGCCGGTGAAGGGAACACGAAGGCGACACAGTAATGGCCAGGCCCACCCGGAGCTTTCGGCCTGTTCGACATCCGGACACATCATCAATGATCTACAGCGGTTTAGGTGTCGCTATTCTATTGAGCCTTGTGTCAGTGTCTTGTGGGGTTTTTGTCAAAATACTGTCAAACGCGGAATATTTGGCGACTTCCCAGCCAGGGGGTAAATGGCCGTCTTTGTACGCCGGAATTGGAAATAGCGTCTCGATTCACGCTGACGGTCAAGTGTTTTTTGGTCACATTGATTTTTGGAATTTCTGCAGAAACCGGTACAAGCCCAACACACCGGTCTGAATTGACATTTCGGCTTTTGGATATTTTATTAAAGGCCGGAATTTTTTCACTACGCGACAGGATCAATAAAGCATTCCCTACGTTAAAAACAGAGTTTTCGCCACCTCAGATTGCGGATATTTTTAACCGCTACGTCAATTTTTTTGCATTCAAACTGCCAACTTGTTCACACCGTCGACACTTTTCCATTGGCTGCTGTTGTGAAACTGCTACGGTTCGCTCTCTTCTACCACCGCGCAGACCAGGCTACCACTTGTTGCGGCGATTTGGTCGGGGCGCTGGCAGTAAGAATATTAAAAAAAAAACAGCCCACTGCGGAGAGTATTTATGAGAAAAACGATGTCCATGTTCGCGGCCAGTGCGGTCGCGCTTGCAGTTTCCTCCTACGCCAGCGCCGACGACCAGCGCTACATCATCAAATTCAAAGCCGGCAAAGGTGCCGCCGTAAAGTCGCAAATGCGGCAGGCCAGCGGCCGGTCCGCACTGGCACTGAGCAAGCACAACGCCATGGCGGCCTACTTGCCGGAGCAGGCGTTGCGGGCAATGGCAAACAATCCCAACGTAGAGTATGTTGAGCCAGACGTTAAACGCCATCTGATGGCTCAGGAAGTCCCTTTCGGCATCTCTATGGTGCAGGCGGATCAGGTAAGCGATGTGGCCGCGGGCAACCGCACCGTCTGTATCATCGATTCCGGTTACGATATTGGCCACGAGGATCTGTCGGGCAATGCAGTGACCGGCACCAATGACTCGGGTACCGGCAACTGGTACGAGGACCAGCTTGGTCACGGCACTCACGTAGCCGGCACCATCGCCGCCATCAACAACGGTACCGGTGTAGTGGGCGTGCTGCCCAACGGCAACGTCAACCTGCATATCGTCAAGGTTTTCGTCGGCAGAACTTGGGGCTATTCCTCCACATTGGTGGCCGCGACCGATGTCTGTGTCGCGAACGGCGCCGACGTACTCAATATGAGCCTGGGTGGTGAGCGCAAGTCCCGCACTGAGGAGCGGGCCTTCGCCAACCTGTACGGCCAGGGCGTACTCTCCATTGCCGCCGCCGGTAACGACGGCAACACCCGCCACTCCTACCCGGCCTCCTACGACTCCGTCGTATCTGTGGCGGCCATCGACAGCGACAAGAACATCGCCGACTTTTCCCAACAGACAGACCAGGTGGAATTGTCGGCCCCTGGAGTGGCCATTTTGTCCTCTGTTCCGGTGGGCAGCGGCACCGATGCCTCGCTGACAGTTTCCGGTAGTGACGTGGATGCCAACGGTATGGAAGGCAGCCCGCTAGCGTCTGCTACCGGTGCACTGGTTGATTGCGGCCTGGGCGACACTGCTTGCACCGCAGCAGCGGGTGAGGTCTGTCTCATATCCCGTGGCGACATTTCCTTCGCCGAGAAGGTACAGGCCTGTGAAGCCGGCGGCGGTATAGGCGCCATCATCTACAACAACGAAGCGGGCCTCGTGTCAGGCACCCTGGGGGAAACTGTCACCGGCATTCCCTCGGTGGGTATTTCCGATACCGACGGTGCAGCGCTGCTGACACAGCTGGGCAGTTCCGCCACTGTGACGGTGGAAGCCAGCGACTATGGCTATAACAACGGCACCTCCATGGCCACGCCACATGTGGCCGGTGTCGCGGCGCTGGTCTGGAGCCACTATCCGTCCTGTGCTCCGGGTGAAATCCGCGCTGCCCTGGACGCCACGGCGGAAGACCTGGGTGCCGCCGGACGGGACAACGCCTATGGCTACGGCCTGGTCCAGGCCAAGGCGGCGTTTGATTATCTTGCCGCCAACGCCTGTAGCGGCTCTAACCCCGGTGGCGGTAGTGGAGGCGGTGGCAATGGAGGCGGTAAGCCAAACCGCTGATACCCATAACCACTGTAACAGGATGGGAAAGGGGCCTCTGGCCCCTTTTTTTGCGTCCTCTGAATCGTCCGGGGGTTCGTGTTCAGTTACCTAAAAAATAATCCCCCTGCGGCGCATCCATTTTTCTACTGAGCGCGTCTTAATGCCAATCGATAAAAATTTTGGTATTAACTCTATGTGGAAACCCCTCACCAACTTCGGCCTGGTGTCCTGCTTTGCGGTCGCCGGCAGCTGTGCCTGGGCACACAACATTGATTTGTCCATTGACGACGACGTCCAATGCTCCGCGGAGCTACGCCATTCGGTGAGTGTCGGCCCCGGTTTTATCGAAGCCAGGGCCGCGGCAGATGACCCCGACACCCTGTTCCATTACGCCGCCCCGGACCAGCTGCTGGTGGATGGTCGAAAGGTCGCCCTGAACAGCGCTCAGCAACGGCTGCTCAGGCAGTACCAGCAGCAGCTGCATCAGGCCGGCCGCGAGCTGACCCTGGTGTCGCTGGAAGCGGTGGAATTGGCCCTCGACGGTGTCTCCGTCGCACTGGCCGCGCTCGGAGCGGATCACCCGGATACCCTCGATATGAAACAGGCCGCGGACGCTTTGCGCCAGCGGGTAGAGGACCACCTGAACCAAAACGGCGAGGTGTATACCCTTGACCACTCGGAAACGGACACCTTCATCGCGCAAATGGTCGACGAGGAACTGGAGCCCCAGGTGGAGCGGCTCGCGCGAAAGTCCGCCAGCGCCATCGCCTGGCACACTCTAAAAGCGGTATTTACCGGTGGCGGCAGTATTGATGCCAAAGCTGAACAGATGGCAGAGGAAATCGGACACAAAGTGGAACGGCGGGCTGAGCGGCTTGAGCAGAGGGTGGAGGCACTTTGCAGTCAGATAGCGGTGATCGACAGCACCGAGCAAAAACTGCAGTCCGCAATCCCGGCGCTGGCCCCCTACGACCTGGTAAAACTCGACGTCTGACCCGCTGCGAATATTGACCCCCTAACTCGGCCGCCCCCAGCGGCCTTTTTTTCATTCTCAAACCTACCTGCCCCTCACTGCACCGTCATAGGTCCCCGCTGGACCTGTCCCATCACCGGGGTTCGCTACCAGCGGTACCCTATGACACCTGCCCCAGGCGAAATCAGCCTTTCGCGCAGCAGGGGCTCTCTGGAGTCAGGGGGAGCGGGAAACGGAGCCCGGCGCCGGGTCCGTTTCTTTCACCGTTGCAGAAGCGGAATCGGCGAAGACTTTTTTCAGTAGTGACCGCCCCCGGCGCAGACCCAGGATACTCTGCGCGGTAACCATACCAGCCACCATGGCCCCCGCCACACCGCAGCTCATAATATCCTGGCCAGTGAGAAAGAGACCTTTGATGCGGGTTTTTGGCCGCAGCCAGGTCTGCTTGAAACGATCGGGATCGTGGTCCAGGCCGTAGATTTCCCCTTTCCCGTAACTGCAGAAATAGCGTGTGGACAAGGGGGTGGAGAGTTCGTAGTAATCGATCTGCCCGCGCAGCTGGGGGAAGTGTCGGTACAAATACTCCAACAAGCGCTGGCTGTAGTCTTCCTTGAGGGACTCGTAGTCCACCCCGCGCTTGCCCCAGGGCTGCTCCTGCCACTGGGCAAACCATTCATAGGGCCCCGGGGCGACGATTTCGATGGTCGCGCGGCCCGGATAGCGCCGGGTAAAACTGGGGTCCTTGGCCGAGGGGAAAGACAGGTAGACCAGCGGGATTTCAGCTTTGGGGTCCTCGAGGAACTTCTGCACATTGCCGCTGTAGTCAGCGCCCGGATACAGCCAGTAGTTGGTTTTCGGCAAGCCCAGTTCTTCAGCGGTTTTCTGCAAGCCGATGTACAGACACAGATGCGCCATGGACGGGCGCACCTTGGTGAGATGGTCACGATAACCGCTATGTTCCGCCGCGCTTGCGGGCAGCAGTCGGGCAAAGGTATTGAATACACCGGCGCCGGAAATTACCAGCGGTGCGCGGATCTCGGTGCCGTCGGCCATGCGCACACCGACGGCACGGTGGCCGTCGAGCAAAATAGTCTCGACCTCTGCATAGGTAAACACTTCACCACCGCTGGCTTGAACCCGCGGAATAATGGTCTCGGCCACTTTGCTGGCCCCGCCCACTGGATAGTAGCCGCCGTACAGATAGTGTTTGACGATCAGAGCATGAACCATGAAGCTGCCGACATCCGGGGTCATGCCATAGTCACCCCACTGGCCGGCGAGCGCGGCAATCAGCGTTTCGTTGTCGGTCAGTTCCCTTAGCACCTCATAGGTGGTTTTGTGCAGATAGGGCGGCAGGCTCCACTTTTTGATCAGCGACAACAGGGGACCGCACCAGAGCGGCAGCAGTTTTTCCATGGTCACCAGCGGCATGGCCCGGCCCACCGCAGAAACTCGTTTGAGATATTCGCGCAGTGCCCGCTCCTCGCCGGGAAAGCGCTCCAGGAAACCGGAGATAAATGCCTCCGGCCCGGCGCGCAGATCGAAATGCTGGTCACCGAGAAAGATCCGGTCGTAGGTCCGATCCATCGGTGCCCACTTCAACTGGCCATCCGAGAGAAAGTCGAACAGCTTGCGGACCATGGTGGGATGTTCACCCACGTCACCGATATAGTGAATACCCACGTCCCACTCGTAACCGTTGCGATCATAGGCGTGGGTGAAGCCCCCGGCGGTATAGTGCTGCTCCAGCACCAGCACCTTGCGACCCGCGGCACTGAGCATGGCTGCCGTTGTGAGCCCGCCAATGCCGGAGCCGATGACGATGGCATCGTAGGGGGGATCGAGTCGGGTGGCGCGGTAGCGCCGTCCAATACGCAAGCGGCTGGGCTTTGGGGCCTGGGAAGCCGGTTTCGAAGCAGCCATGGGCAGCGCCCTATTGTTATCATGATTTTCCAACCATAGCCGCTACCCAACCAATATGCAACTAGTTGCATATTGGTTGCAGTATTTCAGCGCTCTCTTCCAGCGGCTTCCGATTTCAATTATTAGCCCGGTAACTAAATGACTTGCCGGCGTATAGCGATTGCCGCTTTTGACGTTTATGGTTCTTCGGCGATTTTTTTCTGTGTCAAACGACCCGTCGCCGCCCAGGCCAGCAGGCCGAACCAGACCACCCAGGAGGCGATGGCGGGGATATTGGCAATGAATATCTTGCCCAGATGGCGGCGGTTACAGAAGAGTGCCACTATTGCCGGCAGGAACCACACCACCAGAAAAAACAGTGTGAACACCAGCACCTGTACCCAATTCATTTGGCGGAAGGCCTCGGTAAACGCCGCCAGGGTTTGATCAAAATCCGTGAACATTAGGTTTCTCCTGCAAATTAAAAAATCTGAATATTCAAAAATAATCGGGTTTTATCTGTTCTGTCGCGGTTGGGGTTTTTCCTTAAAATTATTCTTCCTGGTTGTGTTGAATCTGTTCAAACACAAGTGTTTCCCGCCGGATGCGGGCGCTTGTCAGCCAGCTCCAGGCGCCGAGAATTCCAGCGATCACACCGATAGTAAGCGGCGCCCGCCAGGAGAAAAGATTAAACAGGGGGTCGAGCCAGCCGAAGGCCGCCAGCAATTGCCAAAGGGCAAAAATAGCCAGTTCGGTGGCAAAGAGAATCCAGGCGAACCGAATGGCGGCGCGCTTGCGCTGCAGCCGTTCGCGTGCCAGTGCCAGATATGCCTGGGTGGACTCCTCCAACGGGTGCCAGATACCGCGCCGGTTGCCAATGGAAAAGCGCAGGGCCCAGGCCACTAGGCCCACCAGAATCAGGCTCCAGGCCAGGTTGCTGAGGGTCATACCCTGTCCCAGGCTATAGAGTGCGTAGACCGCCAGCAGCGCCGCCATACACCACTCCAGACCGGCGAAGACACGCAGTCGCAGGGCCTGGCGCTTGACCAGCTTGCGCAATTCTTCCGGCACCGGCAGTGCAACCGGCTGCTGCTGCCAGAGCGCTTCCAGTTGTCGCCAGTGACCGTTGTTCCCATCAGCCATATCTACTCATCCCTTGTCAGGCGTGCGCTCAGTCGCTGGCGCGCGCGATTCAGCCTTACCGCCACATTGGATTCCGAAACCCCCAGTACCTCGGCAATTTCCTCGTAACTCAAGCCTTCCAGGCGCAGACTCAGTGTCTGGCGCAAACCCAGCGGCAGTTTTTGCACAGCGGCCAGCAGGCTTTGCGCATCCCGCAGAGCGGCATACTGTTGCGCCGGCCCCGGTGTCGGGTCCTCCGGCTCTTCGGCGTCCTGCAGCGCATCACCCGGCGGGTGGCGGCGCACCAACGCGGAGACACTGCGGTTGTGGGCGATGCGGTAGACAAAGGTTTTCAGGCTCGCCTCGCCGCGGAATGCGGGCAGGGCCCGCCATACTGCCAGCCAGATCTCCTGGGTGAGATCCTCGCGCTCGCCGATGCCGCGCGCATAGGTCGCTGCGACGCGGGACACGCCCCCACTGTGCTCGGCCAGCAGCTGCTGAAAAAGTTGGTCGCGTGATTCCACTACACCCCCTGTTGTTACCTCTACAGTACCTGGGCGGTGAAAAAACTTACGAAAATTTTTCCAGTGGAAATTTACCCGGACCTTTTTCTCTTTGCCTTTGGTATGAGGTCAGCCAGCAGATTCCAGGCGCACAGGCCCTTCCTGTTAACCGATGACTTATTGAGTCGCCAAGTTAACGGTGGGCGGCTGTTTCGAACCGGCGGGTACGGGCCGCAAATCAAGCTGGCTGGTCGTGGAGGCTTTTTGAACAGGCCTTAGGCCATTACACCGTTGGCGATCTGGAAACCGATACGCGCAGCGGTGCGCGCGGCGTGATCCTCGATATCGAAGTAGGGATTGAATTCGGCCATGTCCGCCAGGCAGACCTTGCCGGAGTTCAGCACCCTATCCAGCATGGGTTCAAACAATTCCAGCGGTACCCCCCTGCTGGCGGGGGCGCTGACTGCCGGCATCACCGCTGCCGGAAATACGTCCAGGCACACAGTGAGATAGACCAGGTCCACCGCATCGATAAATGCGGCGATCCTTTCCAGCGTCACATCCAGGTTCCAGGCGGTGATCTCCCGGTCGCGGATCACCTGCGCGCCCAGTTCCGCGGCACGGCGATACAGGGCATCGGTATTGGCATTGTCCGCCGCACCCAGGCACAGATAGTTGAAAGGTTTGCCGGCGAGCTTGCACTCCTCGGCAATTTGATAAAAAGGTGTTCCCGAACTGCTGGCCGGTGACGGGATACGCAGGTCCAGGTGGGCATCAAAATTGATGATGCCGAGGGTTTTATCCCGGTGCAGTTCGCGCATCCAGCGGGCAATTCCCTGATAGCTCCCGTAGGCGATTTCGTGACCACCTCCCAGTACCAGGGGAAAGTGGCCTCCGTCGAGCAGTTCCGCAACCCGCGCTCCCAACAGTGCCTGAGCCGATTCGAGGTCCGCCTGTTCCACCCGCACATTGCCCGCGTCGTACAGGGGCCGGTCGAAAGTGGCCGGCAGGTTGGCCATCGCCAGGCGCAAAATGCGCGGGCCCTTGGCGGCACCGATACGCCCCTGGTTGCGGCGCACCCCCTCATCGCTGGCAAAACCCAGCACCGCCAGTCCCGGAGCACTGTCCAGTTGCAGGGGGGTAATGCGCTGGTGCCAGCGCTCGCCTGCCCTGCCGTCCTCAGCATCAGTGCGGCCGCTCCACAGGCGCATATCAGCCAGCTGTAACATCCCGGCCTCCAAAAAAAATCTGTGCGGGTTGCAGCGCGCCTATTTCGTAGGCCAACTGGTCCGGGGTGTCCATAGGCCAGAGCACCATGTCGGCGCGCAACCCGGGCCGCAAAGCGCCGCGGGAACAACACATTCCCAGGGCGCGGGCCGCACTGCGGGTGACGCCGGCCAGGGCTTCGGCAGGGGTGAGCCCAAACAGATTGCAGCCCATATTCATCATCAGCCTCAGCGACGCTATGGGACAACTGCCGGGGTTGAGATCCGTGGACAGCGCCATGCAGACACCGGCCGCGCGCAATGTCTCCACTGGCGGCCGCTGGGTTTCGCGCAATGTGTAGTAAGCGCCCGGCAGCAACACTGCCACTGTGCCGCTGGCGGCCATGGCAGCTACATCCTCATCGCTAATATACTCTACATGGTCCACCGACAGGGCGCTGGCCCCGGCGGCCATGGCAGTGGCGCCGGATCGGGACAACTGCTCAGCGTGCACCTTGACGGGCAGATCCAGCCCCCGTGCACAGTCGATGACCCGCTGGCACTGCCGCACAGAGAAGGCGATGGACTCGCAGAACATATCCACCGCGTCGGCCAGTTGCTCGCGGGCCACCGCTGGCAGTATCTCTTCACACACCAGATCTATGTATTCATCTGCGCGGCCTTCGTACTCCGGCGGCAGCGCATGGGCGGCGAGGCAGGTGGTGGTAATTGCCACCGGGTAGTGCTGGGACAGCCGCCGCGCGGTGCGCAGCTGTTTCAACTCTGTGTCCAGGTCCAGCCCGTAGCCGGATTTGATTTCCACCGTGGTCACACCTTCGGCCAGCAGGGCCCGCAGACGCGGTTCGGCGGCACGGTAGAGCTGCTCGGCGCTGGCGGCGCGGGTAGCGCGCACCGTGGATAAAATTCCGCCACCGGATAGTGCCACCTCTGTGTAGCTCTCACCGCCGAGGCGCCGGGCGAACTCGGACGCGCGGTGACCGCCGTACACCAGGTGGGTGTGGCAATCGATGAGTCCGGGGGTAAGCCAGCCACCCTCGCCGTCGATGTTGTGGTCTGCGGCACAGTGGGGCAGCTCTCTGCGCGGCCCCAGCCATACGATCCTGCCGCCGGTGATGGCGACCGCCGCATCCTCCACAGCGCCATAGGCGCCACTGACAGAGGGGTCCATGGTGGCGGCGTGCACATTGGTAATCAACAGGTCACAGCGTTCTGTCATAGAAGGCTCACGGTGCGTTTTCCTCTTATTTTAACCCCGGTCTACCGGCGGCCCCGGGTGCGGGTCCCGGCGAAGGTCGGCGCCAGAGGTGAACCTTGCCACGCCTGGGGTCCAGTGACCACCTTGACAGACCGGGGTCGCCGATTCATAGTTGGTCTTGTATATACAAGCATATACAAGACGAGGCCGCACTCTACCTGAGTTTATGAATACTGCAACAGAACCCTCAGCAGATGTGCCATCGGTGCCGGGGCAGCCCCGCTACCTTGCCATCAAGCGCCATGTGCGCTGTCGCATTGAGTCCGGCGACTGGCCGATACACTTTCAGGTGCCGTCGGAAAACCAGTTGGCACAGGAGTTTGGTGTCAGCCGCATGACCGCGCGCCGCGCCCTGAGTGAACTGACCGATGAGGGTGTGTTACAGCGGACACAGGGGCTGGGCACCTTCGTCGCCGAGCCGGTGCCCGCCGGCTCGCTGCTGGAAGTTCGCAATATCGCCGACGAAATCTCGGCCCGCGGCCACAGATACAGCAGCCGGGTTCTGGTTTTGGAGGCACGATGCGCTACCGCTGAAGTGGCCCTGGCACTGTCTCTGGGGGAGGGAGCACGCACCTTTCACTCAATCATAGTGCACAGGGACAACGGCCTGCCGGTCCAGTGGGAGGAGCGCTACACCAATCCGGAGCTGGCCCCGGAATATCTGCGTCAGGACTTTTCCAGCAGCACGCCGAACGCCTATCTGTCCCGGGTGGCACCGCTGACCGAGGCGGACACCACGGTGGAAGCGATAGGGGCGGACGGCCCGGTTGCGCAGGCACTGCAAATAGAGGCCGGCAGCGCCTGCCTGCAGATCTGTCGCCGCACTAAAAGCAGCTCGGGCACAGTGAGCTTTGCCCGTTTGATACACCCCGGTAACCGCTACCGCCTGGGTGCACTGCTGCGGTTTTAACCTACAAAAAAACGGGGGCGCCAGTCGCGCCCGGGAATATCTGAACCACTTATCACAGGATTCGAGGTGACCATGACTGCCGATAAACGTCACGACCCCAGCCGCAGGATTACTGCACCCCGCGGTACTGCGCTGAATGCAAAAAGCTGGCTGACAGAAGCGCCTCTGCGCATGCTGATGAACAACCTGGATCCGGACGTCGCCGAAAGGCCCGAAGATCTGGTGGTCTATGGCGGTATCGGCCGGGCCGCACGGGACTGGGAGTGTTTCGACAAAATTGTCGAGGTGCTGAAACGCCTGGAGGACGACGAAACCCTGCTGGTGCAGTCCGGTAAACCGGTGGGTGTGTTCAGGACCCACGCCGATGCACCGCGGGTACTGCTGGCCAATTCGAATCTGGTGCCGCACTGGGCCACCTGGGAACACTTCAACGAGCTGGATAAAAAGGGGCTGGCCATGTACGGCCAGATGACCGCCGGCTCCTGGATCTACATTGGTTCCCAGGGCATAGTGCAGGGCACCTACGAAACCTTCGCCGCCGTTGCGCGCAAACATTTCGATGGCGCCGCCGCGGGCAGGTGGATTCTCACCGGCGGCCTCGGCGGCATGGGCGGCGCGCAACCACTGGCGGCCACCATGGCGGGTTTTAGTATGATCGCGGTGGAATGCGATGAGACCCGTATCGACTTCCGCCTGCGCACCGGCTACCTGGACCGAAAAGCGACCAGCCTGGACGAGGCCCTGAATATCCTTGCGGATGCCAGGGAAAAGCAGCAGGCGGTGTCCGTGGGCCTGCTGGGCAACGCCGCGGAAATTTTCCCGCAGCTGGTAGAGCGCAATATCACACCGGATTCCGTCACCGACCAGACTTCCGCCCACGACCCTCTGAACGGCTACCTGCCCAGGGGCTGGACCCTGGAATACGCGGCCCAGATGCGCAAACAGGACGAGGCCGCCGTGGTGAAGGCGGCCAAGCAGTCCATGGCAATCCAGGTGGAGGCCATGCTGGAGCTGCAGCGGTGCGGCGCCGCCACCCTCGACTACGGCAACAACATCCGCCAGATGGCCCTCGAGGAAGGGGTGCAGAACGCGTTCGATTTTCCCGGTTTCGTGCCCGCCTATATCCGCCCTCTGTTCTGCGAGGGCATAGGACCCTTCCGCTGGGCCGCCCTGTCGGGCAACCCGGAGGACATCTACAAGACCGATGCCATGGTGAAGGCACTGATACCGGACAACCCGCAGCTGCACAACTGGCTGGACATGGCCCGCGAACGCATCCAGTTTCAGGGTTTGCCGGCGCGTATCTGCTGGGTGGGCCTGAAGGACCGCGCACGGCTGGCCCTGGCGTTCAACGAAATGGTTGCCAGCGGCGAGCTGGAGGCGCCGGTGGTCATAGGTCGCGATCACCTGGATTCCGGATCCGTAGCCAGCCCCAACCGCGAGACGGAGGCGATGCTGGACGGATCCGACGCGGTGTCCGACTGGCCTCTGTTGAACGCGCTGCTGAATACCGCCTCGGGCGCCACCTGGGTTTCCCTGCACCACGGCGGCGGTGTGGGCATGGGCTTTAGCCAGCACGCCGGGGTGGTGATTGTCTGCGACGGTACCGAGGCCGCGCGCAAGCGCATCGAGCGCGTGCTGTGGAACGACCCGGCCACCGGCGTGATGCGCCACGCCGACGCCGGCTACGACATTGCCAAAAACTGCGCTCGCCAGCTGGACCTGGATCTGCCCATGCTGAACGGCTGATTCAATTTTTGCCCGCAAGCACGAAGATATAATCGAACACGTATTTTTCGGTGAAAATATTTATGTATCAACTGGAAATAGATCCCGGCCAGCTGAGCCTGGCGCAGCTTCGCCGCGCGGCCCGCGAGCCGGTCAAGCTCTCTCTGGCCCCCAGTGCCTACACCGCCATCGAGGCATCGGCGGCGACAGTGGCGCAGGTGATCACTCAGGGCCGCACTGTCTACGGCATCAACACCGGTTTCGGTCTGCTGGCCAACACCCGTATCGAGCAGCAGGACCTGGAGACTTTGCAGCGGGCCATCGTTTTAAGCCACGCTGCCGGCACCGGGGATTTTATGGATGAGGCCACGGTGCGCCTGCTCATGGTGTTGAAGATCAACTCTCTCGCGCGCGGATTTTCCGGAGTGCGCCCGCAAGTCATCGAAGCTTTGATCCAACTGGTCAACGCCGGTGTTTTCCCGGCGATTCCGGAAAAAGGCTCGGTGGGTGCTTCAGGTGACCTGGCACCACTGGCCCACATGAGTGTGGTGCTTCTGGGGGAGGGGGAAGTCTTTATCGACGGCGCGCGCAAACCCGCGAGCGAGGGACTGAAAAAAGCCGGGCTGGCCCCCCTCACACTGGCGCCCAAAGAGGGCCTCGCGCTGCTGAACGGCACCCAGGCTTCCACCGCCTTCGCACTGCTGGGACTGTTCGCGGCGGAGGACCTGTTCGCCGGCGGACTGGTCACCGGATCGCTCACCCTGGAGGCGGCCAAGGGCTCCCGCCGCCCGTTCGACGATCGCATCCACGCCGCCCGCGGCCAGCTGGCACAGCGGGATGTGGCGGCCAGCTACCGCGACCTGCTGGGTGACAGCAGTGACATCGGCAAGTCCCACCAGGACTGTGAAAAAGTGCAGGATCCCTATTCGCTGCGCTGCCAGCCACAGGTGATGGGCGCCTGCCTGCAGCAGATCCGCTGCGCCGCCGAGGTGCTGCTGGCGGAGGCCAACGGTGTATCCGACAACCCCCTGGTGTTTACCGATGGCGCCCAGCCGGAAAATTCCGACATTATCTCCGGCGGCAACTTTCACGCCGAGCCGGTGGCCATGGTGGCGGACAACCTAGCCCTGGCGCTGGCGGAAATCGGTGCCCTCTCGGAGCGGCGCATGGCCCTGCTGATCGACACCAACCTGTCCGGACTGCCGCCCTTTCTGGTAGACAACGGCGGTGTCAATTCCGGCTTTATGATCGCCCAGGTAACCTCGGCGGCCCTGGCCAGTGAGAACAAGTCCCTGGCCCATCCCGCCAGTGTGGATTCACTGCCCACATCCGCCAACCAGGAGGACCATGTATCCATGGCCACCTTTGCCGGGCGGCGCCTGCGGGATATGGCCGACAACACCTGCGGTATTCTCGCGGTGGAACTGCTGGCTGCCTGCCAGGGACTGGATTTCCGCGCACCGCTGAAAACCACGGCCAAACTGGAGCAGGCCAAGGCACTGTTGCGCGCGCGTGTACCCTTTTACGACAAGGACCGGTATTTCGCGCCGGATATTCAACAGGCCAAGCAGTTACTCGCAGGCTCAGAATACCGGGGTTTTGTGGCGGAGGATCTGCTGCCGGGAAATCAGTGATGGTTGTCCAGCCGCGAGGCTGAACCCAGACTCTCAGAAGGCGCCAGTTTCTGCTGGCGCCTTTTTTTTGCATGAAATAATTTCCACGCCACAAATTTCTTCAGCCCCGGATCCGCCCCTTCTTTCCCCCAAGCGCCTGTGCGATGCTGCCCTGGTAAAAAAATAGGAAGCACCTGCAAGCAGACAAGGAATTAGTGATGAAGCGACCAACAATAAATCGATTGAGATTTTTAGGGGCCCTCTCCATTGCCGCTTTGCTCTCGGCGTGTGCGCCGGACAAACAGACCGATGCCAACAAAAAAGAAGAAACCGGAATAAACACCGAACAAACAAAATCCACAGCGCAGGCTCCGCCCCTCATTGACCGGCAATTGTTATTCGGCAACCCGAGCCGCTTTCAGGGGCGACTGAGTCCGGACGGGAAAATGATGAGCTTTCGCGCTCCCCTGAACGGGGTGATGAATCTCTGGGTAGCACCCGCCGGCGACATAGACTCGGCGAAGCCGGTCACGCGGGATACGGGGCGCGGTATACCCAGCCATTTCTGGGCACTGGACAGCCGCCACCTGCTGTATATCCGCGACCGCGATGGCGACGAAAACTGGCACCTTTACGCCGTAGATCTGGACAATAACAAAATCATCGACCTGTCTCCGTTCGACGGTGTGCAGGCGCAGATGGTCGCGCAGAGCGAAACCCACCCGGGCGCGGTTATTGTGGGCATGAACGACCGGGACCCGCGCTGGCACGATCTCTATAAAGTCAATCTGAAAACCGCCGAACGCGAGCTGCTGCAGGAAAATGACGGCTTCGCCCATTTTTTTCTGGATCACGACCTCAAGCTGAGGCTCGCTACTGAGTCGACGCCCAGTGGCGGCTACCGCGCATACAAATTTACCGACGACGACTGGCTGGAAGTGTTCGAGGTGGATTTCGAGGATGCACTGACCACGCACATTCTCGGGTTTGATGGCGACAACAATGGATTTTACATGCTCGACAGCCGCGGGCGGGACAAGGCGGCACTGGTCCACTATGCGCTGGACAGCGGTCACAAGGTTGTTATCGCCGAGTCGAACAAGGCGGATATTGCCAATGTGCTGATGCATCCGCGCAGGCACCTGCCGATCGCCTACGCCATTAACTTCGAGACCAATGCCTGGATTCCCCTGGACGGCGCCTACACCGAGGACTTGGCCACCCTGGAAAAACAGGTGCGCGGTGACTTCAACATCCTCGGCTCCACCCTCGACGCCAGCCAGTGGGTTCTGTATACCGATAGCGCTGCCGCAGCGCCCCGGTACCAGGTTTTCGACACCCGCGATAATACGCTGTCGACGCTGTTCACCACTCACCCCAAACTAGCGACACTGCCGCTGGCGAAGATGTACCTGCTGGTCCTTTCCGCACGCGATGGCAAGGATCTGGTGTCCTACCTGACCCTGCCGGCTGATCTCGACCAGGGCGGCAGCCTGACGGCGCCGATACCCATGGTGCTGCTGGTGCACGGCGGCCCCTGGGGGCGGGACAGCTTTGGCTTCGACCCCGAGGCCCAGTGGCTGGCCAATCGCGGCTATGCGGTGCTGCAGGTCAACTTCCGCGCATCCACTGGCTTTGGCAAGGGGTTCGTCAACGCCGGTAACGGCGAGTGGGCCGGGGCCATGCACAACGATCTGGTGGACGCGGTGGACTGGGCCATAGCCGAGGGCATTGCCAGCCCGGATGAGGTGGCGATCATGGGTGCCAGTTACGGTGGCTATGCCACCCTGGTAGGGCTCACCTTCACACCGAAGAAATTTGCCTGCGGTGTGGACGTAGTGGGGCCGTCAAGCCTCAACACATTGATCAGCTCGATACCACCCTATTGGGAGAGCTTCCGCTCCACCCTGCATGCCGCCGTGGGCAATCCGGATACGGAAGAGGGGAGAAATCTGCTGACCGAGCGCTCACCCCTGCACCGCGCGGACAAAATTGTGCGCCCCCTGCTCATCGGCCAGGGCGCCAATGACCCCAGGGTGAAGCAGGCGGAGTCGGATCAGATAGTGGCGGCGATGAAGGCCCGGGAGATTCCGGTAACTTATATTCTCTACCCGGATGAGGGACATGGTTTTCAGAAGCCGGAAAACCGACTGTCTTTTTTCGCCGCCGCGGAAGCCTTTTTATCCGACTGCCTCGGTGGCCGCTACCAGCCGTTCGGCGATGACCTGAAAGGCTCCAGCGTACAGGTGGTGCACGGTGCCACCTTTATCCCAGGACTGCAGCGGGCATTGATGAACTCGAAGATACTCGCCACCAACACTGTCGAGGGCACCGATGAATAACCATCTCCCCCGGGCTTAGTAAAGGACGCCAGCAGACGCCCGGTGGCGGCGCCCCAGTGCCAATTGCGGATCTGTGGGGTCCGCCTCCCCACGACACTAAGCTAGGGCCTGTTGCGGATACAAACCAGCCGTATCCGCTCCCGGTGACGGCTCTCTTTGAGCCCAAACCCACAGGGTGAGGGAGTAACCTGGGCGAAACACAAAAGATGAAATTCGCGCCAACAGTGCTAGGCTGAAAGTAGACGCTGTACCCGCCGAAAGGCGTGGAGGTCTGTAGTGAAGCGACGATCCGAGCAGTTGCTGGTGACGGGCGCCGGGCGCTTGATATGGCAGCGTTCCAACCCGTCATTCATCTCGCTGTGCCCTATGGGAGGGGCCCTGGCGGCGCCGGCAGTGTCACCAGGGCTCATCCGCCCTATTCCACAGGCTGTTTCTGCCCAGGCACACTTCCCGTCAACCAAACCCTGTGCGGCGGCAGCTACAAGCCAAACAGTCTCAACACACCCCATCACCATGCGGCCTCCATTGGCGCGGCCGCGATTCCTGTGAACTCACTTCCCGGCGGCCCCGGAAAGGACCGCCTTATCCAACCGAGGGCGAGCGGCGAGCAGTAGCCGCAGGGAATGCCGTCATCAACGGAGATGTCCCACGGGAGATACTGCTATGAACAGAGAGCTTAAAATGGTGCTCATCAGCACCACTGTATTTGCAGCGCTGGGCCTGGGAGCCTGTGCCTCGGATGGCTATTACTCCGGCAGTTATTATGCGCGCGGTTACTCGTCGAGCTACCCGAGCTATTACTACCGCAGCCCCTACGCCTACCCCTCGAGCAATATTTCGTTTTACTACTCTTCACCCCGCTACTATCGCTACCGTACCTACCCAGCGTACCGCTACTACTATCGCCACGGCTACCCGCGCTATCGCTACTACCATCACCACGGCTACCGCGGACACCGTTATTACCGCTCAAGCCGTTACTATCGCGCCCGTCCCCACTACAGCCGGCCCTACCGCGGAGCCCATCGCCCACGCCGGTAGGTTCAAGGGCGCACGCCCCGGCCAGCCTGACCGCCTGTGCGCTGAGATTGTGGAACCGCGCAACAAGTGGCAGTCCTGTGCGGCAAGGGACACTGCCGCCGCTGGCTGGAGCTAGGGCCTGTCCGGTTGTTGAAAAAAATCGCCACTGAATTTTCTCGCTCAGGTTACGGCAGTTTCCCCACCCCCAGCATTCTTTCCACGAATATAGTTCCCACCACCGGGTAATTTCACCACACCCGCCGACGGTCCTAACCCACCTGGGCAGGAACGGCTCCCGGGCAGGACACTTTCGTTATTCTACCGGGCGGGTACAATCGCCCTCCCGTGCCCTGCTTGTCCGACCCTGCCCGCATGGTCCGGCGCGCATGCACTGCCGCCCGCCGGCTGCGAAACTTGGATGCGGGTCGCAAACCCCGCTATAGGGCCCGGTGGTCCCGGTAACTGCTATCAGGAACAGAAAATGCTGCTCGCTTCCCTCGCTATCATTACCGGGTTCATCCTACTGGTCTGGAGCGCCGACCGCTTTGTGGAGGGCGCCGCGGCTACCGCTACCCACGCCGGCGTACCTTCGCTGGTGGTCGGTATGGTGATTGTGGGTTTTGGCACCTCTGCGCCTGAAATGGTGGTGTCCGCCATCGCCGCCCTGGGTGGCAGCCCGGGGCTGGCGCTGGGCAACGCCTACGGCTCGAACATCGCCAACACGGGTCTTATCCTGGGTTTTACTGCTCTGTTTGTGCCGCTGATAGTGCACTCAAAAATAGTCCGCAGGGAGCTGCCGCTGCTACTGGCCATCAGCTGCCTCACCGGCGCCTTCCTGTGGAATGGCGCTCTGCAGCGCTGGGAGGCCCTGATCCTGCTGGCGGGCTTTGTCGGCCTCATCGGCTGGACTATTTACGCTGCGCTAAAGGGCAAGGGCGATGTACTGGCAGGGGAGGTGGAAAGAGAGCTGCAATCCCACGTGATGCCCCTGGGCTGGGCGATTTTCTGGGTCCTGGGGGGGCTGGCACTGCTGATCATCAGCTCCCGGCTGCTGGTGTGGGGCGCGGTATCCATCGCCGAGGCGCTCGGGGTCAGCGATTTGATTATCGGCCTGACCATAGTCGCGCTGGGAACGTCACTGCCGGAACTGGCGGCAACAGTGGCGGCAGCCCGCAAAGGGGAGTTCGACATTGCGGTGGGCAATGTGGTGGGCTCCAACATGTTCAACCTGCTGGCGGTAGTGGGCATTGCCGGTGCCATAGCGCCTATGGACTCGGTACCGCCGGAAGTGCTGTCCCGCGATTGGCCCACGGTCGTGGGTCTGACCCTGCTGCTGTACCTGTTTGCATACGGCTTTCGCGGCCAGGGGCGAATCAACCGCTGGGAAGGTGCAGTGCTGCTGCTGGCATACTGCACCTATATGGGCTATCTGGTGGTAACCGTGGGCCGCGCGGCGGTTGCCTAGCAGGCTGTTGAAATTGGAAGAATTTCGACGCCTGGTACCGGAATATGGATGTTCCGGCAAAATCGGCGACGCCTAAGTCGTTGATTTTGGGAGAAAAGTGAAAATCACATTTTTTGCTTTTCGTGCGTTGAAACAGGCAGGATGCCCTTTTCAACAACCTGCTAGGGCCTTCTCTCAAACCGGGCCAGACGCACCCTCAGTCGCTCAATCTCCTCCAGTAATTCCACTGCCAGTGCTGCACCGGCCAGGTTGATACCCAGGTCCCGCTCCAGGGTACTGGCGCGACGCACCCGCCGCACACTGATACCACTGAAGCGCCAGAGCGCCTGGGATCTGCCCTGGGGCTCTATAACGCCTTCCTCCACCAATGCCAATATATACTCAGCCGAGAGGCCGCAGGCGCGGCAGAGCTCACTGAGGCTGAGCTGACTCTGTTCATCGAGGATTGCGGCAGCCTTTGTCTGGTCTTTATCTGACGGCATCTCTATCTCCTGTCAGCTCCGCAGCCCGCTGCGCGGGTCATATTCAAAAGCCTGGCTAAACTGCCGATAAGCATCTTTTTCCGCCTCACTGTGGGCCGGTGGCGCTACCGTCTCCAGCACCACATACATGTCCCCCGGCTCTGCCGCGGGTATTCCACGCCCTTTGAGGCGCAGTTTGCGCCCGTTGGCACTGTTTGGTGGAATGGTCAGATTAACCGGGCCATCCGGGGTGGGCACCTCCACTTTGGCACCCAGCGCAGCCTCCCAGGGCAGCACTGGCAGATCCAAATAAACTGTCTTGCCTTCGACACGATATAGGCTGTGAGGGGTAAAGGTGACTTCCAGGTATAAATCGCCCCGCTTACCCGAACCAATTCCCGGCTCTCCCTGGCCCGCAAGCCTGATCTGCTGCCCCTCGGTAACCCCCCGGGGAATTTTTACCTTCAGCTTTCGCTCTACTGTATGCGGGCGCCCATCCTCGCCCCACTCGGAATGCTTGAGGGAAATCTGCCGGGTCGCGCCACTGTAACTGTCCTCCAGCGCTATGGCGATGCGGGCGTAAGTGTTTTCTCCGTGCGCGTGGAACTGGGGCTGATGACCGCCGCCGAAGCCCTGCGCGAAACCGCCCGCTCGGCCAAACAAACTCTCGAAAAAGTCACTGAAAGCACCCGGGTCCGCTTCCGTATAGCCACCGCCATGAAATTCGAAACCTGCATCCCAGCCCGGCGGCGGGCGAAATTCCTGTCCGGAATGGTAGCTACTGCCAAGCTGGTCGTAAGCGGCACGTTTCTCCGGATCTTTCAGGACCTCGTAAGCCTCGTTGACATCCTTGAAGCGGTCCTCCGCCTGCTCTTCTTCACTGACATCGGGATGATATTTACGCGCCAGTTTGCGGTAGGCGCGCTTGACTGTCGCCTGGTCTGCGTCGCGCTCCAGGCCCAGAATCTTGTAGTAATCCTTATACTCCATGAGACGTCGCCAATCCCCATGTGAAAATATTCACCCGCAGTCCCTAACCCGCTCCGACCGTCGACAGATTTGCAGCTAAAGTTTCCTGGGTAAGGCCGTGCTCCGCCCAGTCATGGCAAGGATAGCCTTTCGCCGGCAATCAAAGGAAGAAATACCGCCTCTGAGCCTGAAACCCTGTGCGACTGCGTGGAATGGAACCCCTGCCAATGGCTTGCATTGCCCTCCGCCTTCGGTCACACAACCCCGTGAACAGATCCCCCGGACGATGAAACACAACCTGATCCTGAATACCGACAGCTACAAGGCGAGCCATTATCTCCAGTACCCGCCCGGCTCCGAGTATGTGAGCAGTTACATAGAGAGCCGGGGAGGGCAGTTTCCCGAGGCGGTCTTCTTTGGCTTGCAGGCTTTTGTGAAAGAGTACCTGCTGCAGCCCATCAGCACAGCGGATATCGCTGCAGCGGAAACGCTTCTGCATCAGCACGGGCTGCCGTTTCACCGCGCCGGCTGGGAGCATATCGTCGCAGCCCACGGCGGTCTGCTGCCACTGGAAATCTCCGCAGTTGCCGAGGGCACACCGGTTCCATCGCACAATGTGATGCTGCAGATGGTGAATACCTGCCCGGCCTGCTTCTGGCTCACCAGCTATATGGAAACCGCTTTATTACGCGCCATCTGGTACCCCACCACAGTGGCCACCCAAAGCAGGGAGATCAAAAAGCGCATCGCTGGTTTCCTGCGCGAGACGGCCGACAATCTGGAGGGACTGCCGTTCAAATTACACGACTTCGGTGCCAGAGGTGCCACCAGTCAGGAATCCGCCATGCTGGGCGGCATGGCGCACCTGGTGAATTTCCAGGGCACCGATACGGTAGCGGGGCTGGTGGCAGCCCGACGTTTCTATGCCGCGGACATGGCAGGCCACTCCATTCCGGCCGCCGAGCATTGCACCATGACCGCCTGGGGCAGGGAGCGGGAAGTCGATGCCTACGCCAATATGCTCGACCGGTTTGCGGGGCCGGGTAAAACCCTGGCCGTGGTGAGCGACAGCTACGACCTCTGGCATGCGATCGAAAACCTCTGGGGTGGCAAACTGCGCAGCCGCGTGGTCAACAGTGGCGGAACTCTGGTGTTGAGACCGGACTCCGGTGATCCGGTCGCCATAGTGACTGAAAGCCTGGAGCGACTCATGCGTATCTTCGGCTTTTGCGAGAATACCAGGGGTTACCGGGTGCTGCCGGACTTCATCCGGGTAATACAGGGCGACGGCGTATCGCGTCACTCCATACCCAAAATCCTGCAAGCGATGAAAGAGCGGAAAATCAGCGCTGACAATATCACTTTTGGCATGGGCGGCGAACTGCTGCAAAAACTCGATCGCGATGTCATGAACTTCGCCATGAAGGCCAGTGCCATCCGCATAAATGGCCACTGGCAGCCCATCTACAAGGACCCAGTCACCGATCCGGAAAAAAAATCCAAGCGCGGACGCCTGGCACTTATCGTAGATGACCGGGGCAAGTTGCAAACAGTGGCTGCGACTGCTCTCGGTGGACGCAATAATCTGCTGAGGCCGGTGTTCCGAAACGGGACCCTGCTGATAAACACGAATTTTGCGGAGATTCGACACCTTGCTCAAATTGATCAATGAGCATTAGTCGGGCTATTTGTCCCTCCAATTACCCTATTGACAAGCCATGCAGAATTACCACAGGCAAGCCCGGCGCTCCACAACACAAAATTTGTCGCAATTACGGGTTATTTATAGCCCCCCGGTATCCGTAGTAATAGACTCCCAGGTGCCAGCTTGTTGAAGCGGGAAACCCGCGAAAAGAAAATCTGGTGAGGTCCTAACACACTAAACCCAATCAGCGTTACAGAATTGACCAGTGATGCTAATTGTAATTATTTGCAGGCAAATAATGTAAAAACATTTCTTAAGTTTAATAGATACAAGTCACCAAAAGGAGGGCTAATTAGGCGCCTTTTGCGCAAGAATTAAACAATAACCAATCCTCTCACCATAAATATTTTCAAAATAAAATTCAGAATAGAAAGGAGGATTCTGATTTATCGCAGTATTTTTCGATAGATCATCGGCCTTTTTGACTTTCTACCATTAGCTTTCTTTTCATCAGAAACGTTCTGACTAGCAGCGGTTTATGCGCAGAAAAAAACTCTCACTAACCCGGCAGACTATCGCATTTCCAGGTCAATATTGATGGATATTCAACTCTAAATCCGATTGCAACCAGAACCATACTGCAAAGCAGTACAATAGATCGGTCAGGTTCTAGCAGTGAGACAGCAAAAATAAATTGTTACAGAGCACTTAAAGTAGCGAAAATTTTATCTTGGTCCCTTGCAGGTTATTTTGCACGCCACTTAATTAAAATTAATTGAGAATTGTCGACCACATGAATTTTGTTAACCCGATCGCATTCCGATAGCAGGAAAGTTTTTGGCAGTGGCACGGTTAAAATACTGGTGATAGGCTCGTGCTAGTCGTCAAATCAACGACGGCAACGAAGAAACTAAAAAAATAAGGTTAAGGATATGAATGCAAAGAAAATAATACTAGCATGCTTATTAGTCGTGACCCCTATGCCTGTGCTTTCTGCAGACATGGTTTGCCACCTGAGCTTGCAACCCGGAGCTGGAGGCAATGTATTTGGCAATGGCACCTCCTCCTGTTTTGGAATAGATTTTAGCTTTGGCAATTCGACCACAGGAAGCTGGAGTATCGTCAATATTACCAAATCTATTGATCGAGTTGTCTGGACTGACGGATGCAGTTCTGGCTTATCATGTATAGTTAATGTACCTGCCTATTCCATACAAAGGGGAAAGGCCTACATCCACTACGATGACGGCAGTATCGAATTTGTAGAAGCCACCATGCACTACGAAACCGGACACTAAGCTTAAGGAGTGACGCCGATACTATTAACCCACAAATTCAATAAATTACTGGGTTAATACGGTACAGGGATGTACCGCCTCCGGTCATATATAGAATCGGTAAGGCGTATTGGATTTCAACCCGACAGTTGTGTTAACCGCCGACAGAATTACTGCCCATTACAATCTGTGAGCTGTCGGCGTTGAGGATATTGGCAAAGAGTAGCTATCCCTGGTCATTTCCTATCCCCTTACCGACCACCACGCAGCCGCTCCAGGATTTCCCTACTCGGGTAGCCCTGTACTTCGGCGCCCAGGCTTTGCTCAAACACCCTGATCGCCTTGCGTGTCGCAGGTCCGGCCTTACCGTCGATCTCTCCATCGTAGAAGCCTTTTTCCCGGAGCAGTTTTTGTAGCTCTTCAACTTCGATGCTATCAATAGGCGTAAACGGTCGCGGCCAGTCGTGGACCAGTCCACTGCCACCACCTATCTGATCTCCCAGCAGTCCCACGGCAGTGGCATAGCGGTCCGAGTTGTTGTAGCGCTTGATCACACGAAAATTCTTTAACATCAGGAATGCGGGGCCATCAGGTCCCGCCGGCAGTTTGAGTTCGGCTTTATCGGCAGGACGAGGAAACGGCTTGCCATTGGCTCGGCGAACACCCAGCTTTTGCCACTCCGCCAAAGTACGCCGCCCGGCCGGTAGTTTGCGGTTTGGGGTAACCACCTCGTAACCCCAGGTTTCGCCGGTGCGCCAGCCATTTTTTGCCAGCAGACTTGCGGCGGTAGCCAACGCGTCGGGGACCGAATTCCAAATATCGCGCCTGCCGTCACCGTCGATATCCACCGCATACGCCAGGTAGCTGGTGGGAATAAATTGCGTGTGGCCCATGGCCCCGGCCCAGGAACCCACCAGGTGCCCCTCGTCAATATCACCGCTCTGCAGAATCTTCAGGGCGGCGATGAGCTGTTGGCGCCCAAACCTACTGCGCTTCGGATCCGCATAGGCGAGGGTGGCAAGGGAGCGGACCAGGTCTCGCACAACCTCTTGATTGTCGAGAATCGCACCATAGCTGGACTCGATGGACCAGATGGCCAGCAATATATCCCGGTCTACACCAAAACGCCGCTCTATCCTGTCCAGCCACGGCTTCAGCTCCTCGCGTTTCTGTCGCCCCTGTTGAATCGCCCTTTGCTGTACCCGGTTGTCGAAGTATTGCCAGACCGGTGCCTTGAATTCCGGCTGATAATTGGCCTTGTCCAGTACCCATTGGTCAGGTGCATTGACGCCGGCAAAGGCGCGGTCGAATACCTCCGGAGCAATACCCTGACTCAGGGCCTCCTTGCGGAACTGCCGCTTCCACTGCTCGAAACCTTCATCCGTACTGGCGACAGCCACCGGGTAGACAAGGGCAAGCAGGATACAGAAGAGCTGGCATGGCCAGGATAATGAGCGGAACATAACTACTCCTGTGGCGATTGATTGCCGTCATAGAGTAGGGCGATTGGCGGCAAATCGAAAGCCGGAAGGCACTATAAGTGCGCGGATTGGAAACCCTGCTGTGGATGAATGGTGGCTCAGGGAATCACGAACAACAATACTGCCAGGAAATGCAGCACCGCACCTGCCAGAACACACAGATGCCAAATGGCGTGGTGAAACGGCATGCTTCGCCACAGGTAGAAAACGATACCGCCGGTGTAGCAGAGCCCTCCCAACAGCAGCAGCCACAGGCCGCCGGGCGCCAGACTGCCCAACAACGGTTCTATCGCCAGCAATACCACCCATCCCATTAGAGCACTGAGAGTGATCGAAAGGGCCCGCACTTTTTTCAGCGGCGTAAACTGAATCACCAGTCCCGCAACTGCCAG
Organism: Microbulbifer discodermiae; assembly: GCF_040742695.1. NCBI lineage: Bacteria > Pseudomonadati > Pseudomonadota > Gammaproteobacteria > Cellvibrionales > Microbulbiferaceae > Microbulbifer > Microbulbifer discodermiae. The sequence continues at coordinate 58,372 of NZ_JBFLAB010000015.1, forward strand.
CCCCCAAATGATGCCGAATAGCCACCAGCCCCAGGAACCCAGCGAAAACCCCACATCGCGCAAAGTCACCAGGGTAAACGGCGTGTAACTGCCGGCAATCAGCAAAAAGATGCTGACGTGATCCAGGGTGCGCAGCACGCGCTTGGCAGGGGCGTGGGTAATACTGTGATACAGGGTTGAGGTGCCGAAACAGAGTATGAGTGTCCCCGCATAGATACTGCAGCTCACCAGGTGCCAGACATCGCCCTTTAATGCGGCGAAGGCGCAAAGCACTCCCAGTCCGGCAATGGCCAGCAGTACGCCTATACCGTGGCTGACGCTGTTGGCGATCTCCTCCGCGAGGCTGTAGCGTGGCGCCAGAGCACCGGCATGATGGCTGGACATGGACATCCCTCTAGGGCCTGTTGACACTAATTTCTCTTTGGCAGTCAGACAGACCTGCCACGACCCAGTAATGCCGCCAGTGAAAACCGACGAATAAGTGGGACTGCCAGTTGGCGGTAGCTTGGGGTCCGCGGCGTGACCATAACCCACAAGGCAGTTCCATAATGGACACTGTTTGTCAGCGCCGCAAGCACAACGGCCGACCGGTGATTCATCGGCTTTCAGCGCCTTTCGACTTAGCCACCTGAAGAAACAGGGCTGGCGGCCCCAGCGAGGTCATTCACTGGGGCTGTGGATCCCCATGTCGCAGAGGGCGGATGAGGCCCGCACTATGGTTTCACTGCGGTCGGGTCCGGTGGAGACAATATCGATAGGGGCACCGACCAGTTCTTCGATACGGGCGATATAGTCCCGCGCTGCTTGCGGAAGCTCCGATTCCCGGCGCACCCCGCAGGTGCTCTCACTCCAGCCGGGCATGGCTTCGTAAACCGGCTCCACCCCCTCCCAACCGGCGGCATCGAAAGGTACGGGAACATCCTGACCGGCGCTGTCGCGGTAACCGACACAGATTTTTACTTCCTCAAGGCCGTCCAACACGTCCAGCTTGGTGAGGCAGAGACCGGAAATACTGTTGATGCGGATGGCGTGGCGGACAGCCACGGCGTCGAACCAGCCAGTGCGGCGCTTGCGACCGGTGGTAGCACCGAATTCGTGCCCCTTTTCCCCCAGGTGTTGGCCGACATCACACTCCAGCTCGGTGGGGAAGGGCCCACTGCCCACACGGGTGGTGTAGGCCTTGGTGATGCCCAACACATAATCCAGATAGAGGGGGCCGAACCCGGAACCGGTGGCGGTTCCCCCCGCGGTGGTATTGGACGAGGTGACATAGGGGTAGGTGCCATGATCTATGTCCAGCAGCGAGCCCTGGGCCCCTTCGAACAAAATATGGTCGCCGCGCTCCCGCGCACAGTGCAAACGGTCGGCTACATCGGCAATCATCGGCACCAGTTCACGACGCCAGACTTCGGCCCGGGCGAGTGTTTCCCGAAAGCTCACCGGTTCCACCTGGTAGTAGTGGGTGAGGATAAAATTGTGGTACTCGAGCAGCTCCTGCAACTGGGCACAGAAGCTGTCCCAATTGCGCAGATCCCCGAGACGCAGTCCCCGGCGTGCCACCTTGTCTTCGTAGGCGGGGCCTATGCCGCGCCCGGTGGTGCCGATCGCCTTGGCACCGCGCGCCTTTTCCCGCGCCTGGTCCAGTGCCACATGTACCGGAAGAATCAGCGGGCAGGCGGGAGACAGACGCAGGCGCTCGCGTACCGGCACACCTTTCGCCTGCAGCTCGTCCATTTCCACAAGCAGCGCCTCCGGCGACAGCACCACACCGTTGCCAATCAGGCAGGTCACACTGGGGCGCAGAATACCGGAGGGAATCAGGTGTAAAACGGTTTTTTCGCCGTCGATCACAAGCGTATGGCCGGCGTTGTGACCACCCTGGAAACGCACCACCAGGGCCACTTTTTCCGTCAGCAGATCGACGATCTTGCCCTTGCCCTCATCGCCCCACTGGGTACCCAGCACCACTACATTTTTGCCCATCTACGCAAATCCCACCGTTAACGCATTAGCTCGTTGACCCGGCCGCTGGTATTGGCAGCCGCGGATTGTCGCCCTTGAAAACCTGTGCAATTACGCGGAATTGCTTGAGCTTCAATGACCTGTGCCGCACTACTTCGGCAACTTAATTCAGCGTCGGGTTAATAGCTGACCCAGATGCACACCCCAGGCGCTGCAAAGTTCGGCACTCCACCACCAGCCTCGGGAAATCCCTGGTCAGCTCTGCGGCTCTACCCGCCATTCACCACCCTCAAGGACCAGTTTGCGCTCGCAACGGGCGCAGAGTTCATCTGCACCGCCATCCGGCAGGGCGCTGATCACTACCTCGCCCCGCTCGCGCAATGCCTGTACCGCATGCCACAGCTCTTCATCCTCGGCCGCCGGCGCAAGGATGGCACCACGCTCCGGCTCCCCGCCGCAACCGAGGGTATTCAGTGCCACCAGGTCGGTACTGAAACCGGTAGCGGCCCGCTCGCGACCGAATACTGCGCCGATACCGTTATAGCGACCGCCGTTGGCGAGGGCCTGACCATAGCCCGGCGTATAGGCGGCGAACACCAGTCCGGTCTCGTAATCGTAGCCGCGCACTTCACTCAAATCGAAGAAGAGTTCCACCGCCGGATAACGCCGCGCCAGGTGGCTGGCAGTCCGGCGCAGGTCTTCCAGTGCGCCCCTCAGATCCGCGGGTGCATCACTGAACAGATCCCGGGCCCGGGCCAGGCAGTCTTCGCTCCCCGCCAGCTGCGGCAGCGCACAGAGCCAGCGGGCACAGCGGGGTTCGGCGACGTTGGCGGCTACCCAGCGCTCAATATCGGCACTGGCCTTGCTCTGCAACAGGGCAAAGAGTTCGTGCTGTTGATCGTCGTCCAACGCCGCTGCTGTCGCCAGACTGCGGTAAATCACCACATGGCCGAGATCCAGATGAATCCGCTCTACCCCCGCGACCAACAGGGATTCCAGCATCAGCGATATCACTTCGATATCCGCCAGCAGGTTGTCGACCCCATACAACTCCGCGCCGATCTGGATGGGCGCGCGGGAGGCCATGGCGGTACGCGGTCGCGTGTGCAGTACCTGGCCCGCGTAGCACAGGCGGTTGGCACCGGTACGGGGAAAGCTGTGGGCATCGATGCGGGCGGCTTGCGGGGTGATGTCCGCACGGATACCCAGGGTGCGGCCGGACAGTTGATCGGTGACCTTGAAAGTGCTCAGGTCTATATCCCGCCCCATTCCGATCAACAGCGAGTCGGTGAACTCCACCATCGGCGGAATCACCAATTCGTAGCCCCAGCTGTGATAGAGATCCAGCAGGCGCCGGCGCAGGGTCTCAATGCTCTTGGCATCGGCGGGCAATATCTCGGCGATGCCGTCCGGCAGCAACCAGCGATCAGCTTGGGTCATGGTAAAAATGACACTTGTTCAACAGTGGTTCCGTCCACCTGGACGGAACGAGGCAAGATGGCACGCGCAGACCCAGCCAACCGGGCCCGGCCCGCAAACACGAAAAAACCGGGCGACGCCCGGTTTGCGCAATTTTAACACCAACTGTAAGCCGGAAGGTAGTGGGCGCTCGAAGCGCCCGTCACTCATTGATCCGTGCCGCCCTCGGAGTCCTTCAGATAGCGGAAGAACTCACTGTCCGGCTTGAGAAGCAGCGTGTCGGCGCGATCGTTGAAGGAATCCCGATAGGCCTTGAGGCTGCGGGTGAAGCTGTAGAACTCCGGGTCCTTGTTGAACGCCTGGGCGTAGATCTTGGTCGCCTCCGCATCGCCGGCGCCGCGCAACTCTTCCGATTTACGGTAGGCTTCGGAACCTATCTCGACCACCTGGCGATCGGCGTTGGCGCGAATACGCTCGCTGGCCTCCTCACCCTTGGCGCGGTGGTCCCGGGCCTCAAGCTCACGGCCGGCGCGCATACGCTGGAATACCGACTCGGAGACCTCCGGCGGCAGATCGATGCGCTTGACCCGCACATCGATGATCTCCACACCCAGGTTGCCCTGTGCCGCCTGGTTGAGATTCTTGGTGATTTCCGCCATCAGCTCGTCGCGCTGCCCGCTGACCACCTCGTGCAGGTCGCGCACACCAAACTGGTTGCGCAGCCGGTCGTTGATCTGCTCCGCCAGCAGCCGTACCGCGTTGCGCTCATCGCCACGGGTGGCCACATAAAATCGATCCACGTCGGAAATACGGTACTTGGCGTAGGAGTCCACCATCATGAATTTGTTTTCGCTGTTCAACATGCGCACCGGACTGGAGTCCACGGTCTGGATACGGGCGTCGAACTTGCGCAACTGGTGCACCAGCGGAATCTTGAAGTAGAGACCCGGTCCATAGTCGCTGCGCACCACCTCGCCAAAGCGCAGCAGCACCGCCTTCTCGGTTTCCTTCACCACAAATGCACTGCTGGAAATCGCCAGTATGGCGAGCAGTAATGCGGCGACAATGATCAGTGTTCTGTTGTTCATAGCTAGCCCCCTCAGCGCACTTCACGGCCGCGGCGACCGTTGCCGGCTTCGCCGCGGAAGCGCTCGACTACACGCCGGTACACTTCGTCAATTACCGCTGGAGTAACATCCTTGGTCTGGGCGGTGCGGTCGGCGGATTCTCTCGCCAATTTGTCCAGGGGCAGGTACATCATGTTGTTACCGCCCTCCACATCCACCATCACCTTGGAGGTATTGCTCATCACCTCCTGCACTGTATCCAGGTAGAGGCGCTCGCGGGTCACCACCGGCGCTGCCTGATACTCCTGCAACAGTTTTTCGAAGCGCACCGTTTCACCGCGAGCCGACTCGACTACACGGGTCTTGTAGGCTTCCGCCTCTTCGATCAGGCGCTGGGCGCGGCCCCGCGCCACCGGAATCACCTGATTGGCGTAGGCCTGCGCCTCATTCTGCAGGCGCACCTCGTCTTCCCGCGCCCGCACCACGTCATCGAAGGCGTCCTGCACCTCGCGCGGCGCCGTGGCGTCGGTCAGGTTGACCACATCGATACGGATGCCGGTCTGATACATATCTAGGTATTCCTGCAGGCGCTTCTGCGTATCTGCGGAAACCTGGGTGCGGTTCTGAGAAATAACACCCTCCAGGGAAGCTGAACCCACCACGTGACGCAGTGCGCTCTCGGTAGCTTCCTGCAGGCTCTTGAGGGGGTCGCGCACGCGCAACACATAGGATTCGGCATCGTCGATATGCCACTGGACCTGCAGTACCACCTCGGCGATATTCGCATCCTCCGTGAGCATTTGCCCGGTGGTCCTCTCGGTCCGCACCTCGGTGACATTGACCTTGGTGACCCGATCGATCAGCGGCGGATTCCAGTGCAGTCCGGCGGTTTCCGTGGAATGGTACTTGCCCAGGCGCAATACCACTGCCGACTCGTTGGCATCCACCTGGTAGAAGCCCCAGAGTCCGTAGAGCACCGCCGCCACTATCAGCACCAGCGCCCAGGGGAAGCGCCCCGAACTGCTGCCGCCACCGGTGGCGGCCGGGCCTCCGCCCCCAAACAAGCCACTCAGTTTCTGCTGCAGCTTGCGCAGCACCTCGTCCAGGTCCGGTGGACCGCCGTTGCGGTTACCGCCACCCCAGGGATCTTTGTTATTACCACCCGGCTCGTTCCAGGCCATTTAATTACTCCAACTCTGATCGTTAGGCGTTTGCTTAGGGCCAGATTCTAGCATCCTTCGCCGATGAAATATCGCAGCTTGCCCCGACTATGGTTCGCTTAGGGGCTGCCAGTGGGGAGCACCCTCTGAGTCGCCAAAGGGTGCCAGCAGTCTTTGCAGGTCGCCGCGCGGCAGGATCAGGCGCAGTTCGCAGTCACCGTTTTCACGATAGCTTTCCGCCTGTACGGCGCCGACCTCATAAAGTTGAGCACGCAGCCGCGACTGGTGTGCCGGCAGTACCAGAGTGCCGGACACCAGCTGCTCCCCGACAAGTTCGGCGATAGCCTCGAGCAGCAGATCACAGCCCTCTCCGGTGGCCGCCGACAGCCACACGGCGCGGGGAATGCCCTGCCCATCGCGGTCGATCGCCGGACCCCGGTCCTGCAACAGGTCAATTTTGTTGTACACCACCAACTGCGGCAGCTCTCCCGCACCTATTTCGCCGAGGACGTTTTGCACCTGCTCCATCAGATGCAAGCGATCCTCGGCAGCCGCGTCGACCACATGCAGCAGTAGAGTGGCACTGGCTGCCTCTTCCAGGGTGGCACGAAAAGCCTCAACCAGCCGATGGGGCAAATGGGACACAAAACCCACCGTATCGGCCAGGATCGCGGTACCCACATTGGGCAGTTCGACCCGGCGCATAGTAGGATCCAGGGTGGCGAACAGCTGGTCGCGCACGTAAACACCGGCGCCGGTAAGACGATTGAACAGGGTAGACTTGCCGGCATTGGTATAGCCCACCAGGGATACAGTGACGACCTCGGCGCGGCGCCGCGCACGCCGCCCCTGGGCCCGCTGGCGACGCACCTTCTCCAGCCTTTTCTCGATGGAATCAATACGTGCGCGCAACAGGCGGCGGTCCGTTTCCAGCTGGGTTTCACCGGGCCCGCGCAGGCCTATGCCACCTTTTTGCCGCTCCAGGTGTGTCCACCCGCGCACCAGGCGGGTGGCCATATGGCGCAACTGCGCCAGCTCAACCTGGAGCTTGCCTTCATGGGTGCGGGCCCGCTGGGCAAAGATATCCAGAATCAGACCGGTGCGGTCCAACACCCGGCAGCGCAGTTCGCGCTCTATATTGCGCTCCTGGCTGGGGGACAGGGTGTGGTCGAAAATGACCAGCTCTGCGCCATGCTCCTTCACCGCTCGCTGGATCTCATCCAGCTTGCCCCGGCCGACGAACGTCTTGGGGGCCGGCGCGGCGCGCTGACCAAAGATGAAAGCCACTGGATCGGCGCCGGCAGACAGCGCCAGCTCCTCAAATTCTCGGGGGTCGCCCGGGCTGTCGATGGCGGACAGTTGCAGGTGCACCAGTACCGCCAGCTCACCGGATTCAGGTCGGTCAAAAAACAAGAAGTACTCTCTCGAACAGGCTCAATACGCCGGATACCCGCAGGTGCCAGGGACGCGGGGGTATAGCGTGGCGGACAAAACCCGCAGACGCCCCCGGAGCAAACCGCCGGCACCCCGTCATTCCGGGGCGCCGGTCACTGGATGGGACAGTGCTCAGCCGAAAGATTCTCGCTCGCCACCTTCGCCCTCGGCACCGCCGGCCTGAGCGGCCGGATTCAGCAGCGGCAGGCGCACTGCCCGGGACGGCACTACCGTAGATATCGCGTGCTTGTACACCATCTGGCTGACAGTGTTTTTCAGCAGAACCACGAACTGGTCAAACGATTCGATCTGTCCTTGAAGTTTGATACCGTTTACCAGGTAAATTGAAACAGGTATACGCTCTTTGCGCAGTACGTTGAGATAAGGGTCTTGTAAGCTATGCCCTTTTGACATGTTTTTCTCCTTGTCAAAAGCTAGAAGCGATATGCAGGCCGCAATCGCGTCCGCGAATGCCGCGAACTAAAAAACGGTTACGGTTGAATACACGCATAAAAAAGAGCCGGGCATGACCGGACTCTGCGAATGAACTGACTGAACCGGCCTGTCTTTTTGCAGCCCAACCACGTTATGGATGCTCAGCTGAGAAATTTCAAGGCCTCCGCCAAGATTTCGTCATTTTTGCGCACCCGGCCATCCTCTTTCTGTATGTAAATACGCACCAGATCCGGCCAGCGTCGCAGCCAGGTGAGCTGGCGCTTGGCCAGTTGCCTAGTGGCGGCGATTCCCGCCTGCAGCATCTGGTCGCGGCTCAGCCGCCCCTCCAGAAATTGCCACACCTGCCGATATCCGACCGAGCGGATTGCGGGCAGTTCCTCGCACAGGTCGCCGCGATCGCGCAGGGACGTCACTTCGGCGACAAAACCGCGCTCCAGCATTTGCTGGAACCGGCTCTCGATGCGGGCGTGCAACAGCTCTCTGTCCCGGGGCAACAGCGCCAACTGGCGCAGGTTGAAGCTGTCCCTTACGCCACCCTGGGCCTGTCGCCGGCGCAACACCGAAAGTGGCTGACCCGTGAGCCTGAACACCTCCAGGCCCCGCTCGATACGCGCCGAGTGGTTGGGGTGCAACTGCGCCGCCAGTTCGGGATCGATCCGCTGCAGCTCCCGGTGCAGTGCCGGCCAGCCCTCGCGCTGTGCACGCGCCTCTATCTCGGCGCGCAGGGCCGGATCCGCCGGCGGCAGCTCCGCCATACCCTCCAGTAGAGCGCGAAAATAGAGCATGGTTCCGCCAACCAGCAGCGGCGTCTTGCCCGCGGCGACCACTTCGCCCATGGCCGCCAGCGCATCGCGGCGAAAACGTCCGGCGGAGTAGGCTTCGGCAGGGTCACAGATATCGATCAGCCGGTGGGGGTGGCGCGCCAGCTCCGCGGGCGTCGGCTTGGCGGACCCGATATCGAGCCCCCGATACACCAGTGTCGAGTCGACGCTGATCAGCTCCAGGGGCAGCCGCTCACAGAGCGCCATAGCCAAATCCGTCTTGCCGCAGGCTGTGGGGCCCAGCAGGAAAAACGCGCGCGGTTTTTCTTTCTCACTGCACTCATTCACACTGCATCGCCAGTTACCGACCACGCAAAAACCACTTGTCCACCTCTGCCAGTTTGATCTGGGTCCAGGTGGGGCGGCCGTGGTTGCACTGGCCACTGCGCTCCGTGTTTTCCATATCCCGCAGCAGTGCGTTCATTTCCGGCACTGTGAGCCGGCGGTTGGCGCGCACCGAACCGTGGCAGGCCATGGTGGCGAGAATCTGGTTGATGCGCTCACCGATACGGTCGCTGCCGCCCTGGGCCAGCAAATCGGCCAGCACGTCGCGCACCAGCTGCTCCACTTCGGCATTGTGCAGCACAGTGGGCACCTGGCGCACCAGCAGACTTTCCGGCCCCACACGCTGCAAGACGAAACCCAGGGCAACAAACTCCTCGCTGCGTTCCTCGAAACAGTCCGCCTCGCGCTGACTCACCGCCAGAGTGACCGGCACCAATAGCGGCTGGGCCTGAATGCCACCAGTGGCGTGAGCCGTTTTCATCTGCTCATAGACGATACGCTCATGGGCGGCGTGCATGTCCACCACAATTAATCCTGAAGTATTTTGCGCCAGGATATAGATACCGTGCAACTGGGCCAGGGCGAACCCCAATGGTGGCGCCTCTCCAACCTCCCCCCGCTCCGGCAGCGTTTGCTCCGCAACCGGAGCTTGTGCCGGCGCCAGTGCACTAACCGGCACCCCCGCCGTTTCGCCCTCCGGTCGATGCAGGGCGCCATAGGTCTGCATCTGCTCCCGCAGCCGTTGCGGGGAGGGCCGGGCGGTCAGCGGCATCGTTTGCTGAGCCACGGTTGTCCCCCCATCCCCGTCAACGCCAGCTTCCGGCTGCTGGACTTCAGTCTGCCCCGGTCGCACCTCGGCGAGGGCGCGCTGCAGACTGCCAAACAGAAAATCATGCACCAGTCTGCTGTCGCGAAAGCGCACCTCGTGCTTGGTGGGATGCACGTTCACATCCACGGCTGCCGGGTCCAGTTCCAGGTAGAGTACAAATGCGGGGTGACGACCGTGATACAGGACATCTGCAAATGCCCGCCGCACTGCGTGGCTGACAACCTTGTCGCGAATGGCGCGGCCGTTGACATAGAAAAACTGCAAATCCGCCTGGGAGCGCGAAAAGGCCGGCTCGGCCACCCAGCCCCACAAGCGCAGTCCGTTGCGCTCCACATCCAGGTGCAGCGCATTTTGCATGAATGCCGGACCGCACACCTGGGCCACACGCCGCTCCATTTCCACCCGTCCACTACCTGCACGCAGGTTGTGCACGCCCTTACCGTTGTGGCGCAAGTTGATGGAGACATCGAAGCGCGACAGTGCCAACCGCCTGATAACCTCATCAATGCGGTTGAATTCCGTCTTTTCGGTGCGCAGGAACTTGCGCCGCGCCGGGGTATTGAAAAACAGGTCCCGCACATCGACGCTGGTGCCCTGGGGATGGGCAATCGGTGCAAGCTGCGGTCGCATGTCCCGACCCTCGGCACCCACCTGCCAACCCTTGCCACTGTCGTCGCGGCTGCTGGCCAGGGTCAGCCGCGCCACCGATGAGATGCTGGCGAGGGCCTCGCCGCGAAAACCCAGCGTAGCCACCGCCTCCAGATCCTCCAGCACATGGATCTTGGAAGTGGCGTGCCGTTCCAGTGCCAACGCCAGGTCCTCGCGCTCTATGCCCTGGCCGTTATCGCGCACCTTGATCCGCTTGACGCCGCCACTCTCCACCTCCACCTCCAGGCGCGAGGCCCCGGCGTCGAGACTGTTTTCCAACAGTTCCTTGACCACTGATGCGGGGCGCTCCACCACTTCGCCGGCGGCGATCTGGTTGGCGAGGCGGGGGGATAATTGCTCGATTCTGTCGCGCATAGGCTGGATACGTCCTGTGCTCTTCCAATGCCGGCCGATGACTGGCCGCCACCTCCGGGCGGTGCCTGGCACCGCCTCAGCCGGAGGGGATAGTCAGCGTCTGTCCCACACGGATCACCGAGCTGTCGATGCCGTTTAACTCTTTCAATGCCGCCACCGACACCTTGTAACGCAGGGCGATACCGCTCAGAGTGTCCCCGCGGGCGATGGTGTGGCGCCGCGAGCGGGAAGCCGGGTTGGCCGCCAGCCAGGTGCCGGCGGGCGGGTGGCTGACAAAGTAGGACACTATACCCTCACTGATTTTTTCTGCCAGCCGGCGCTGGAACTTGGGATCCCGCAGGCGACTGGCCTCCTGCGGATTGGTGATAAATCCGGTCTCCACCAGGATGGACGGCACATCCGGGGACTTCAGCACGGCGAAGTTGGCCTGTTCCACGCGCTTCTTGTGCAGGTGGGTCAAGGTTCCCAGCTGCCCCAGCACACTGGTCCCTATGTCGAGACTGGCATTGATCGAAGCCGTCATGGACAGGTCCAGCAGTACCCCCGCCAGCGTATCGTCTTTATCCCCCAGATTGAGATTGCCGACACCACCGATCAGGTCGGACTCATTTTCCCGCTGGGCCAAAAACCGGGCCGTCTCGCTGGTGGCGCCCCGCGACGACAGTGCATAGACACCCGCGCCACGCGCACTTTTGCGGATAAAGGCGTCGGCATGAATGGAAACAAACAGGTCGGCGCGCAGCTGCCGGCCTTTGTTGACCCTCTCCCGGTGGGGTACATAGTAGTCACCACCTCGCACCAGTTTGCCGGAAAAGCCGGGTCGGGCATCGATGAATTTCCGCAGCTGGCGGCTGATGGCGAGCACTACGTCCTTTTCCTTCAGGCCCCCGGGACCCAGCGCACCCGGATCTTCTCCGCCATGCCCCGCATCGATGGCGATGACGATGGCGCGCTCGCGGCTTACCTGCTGCAGTGAGATTTCCTCACTTTGTGCCCGGTCGTACAGGTCGATCACCAGGCGGTCGGGAAGATTCTGGTGACGGCGCAGGGCAAAACTGCGCGGATTAACCTGCTGCTTCAGGTCCAGCACCACGCGCAGATCCTTCTCGTTGTGGCGGGCATAGCGCAGCCGCTCGATCGGGGTTCCATCCAGTTCCAACCCGTCCAGCTGGGCCCGAAGGCGGGTGTTGTTCACATCGACGACAACGCGGTCCGGACCACGCAAAGTAAACAGCTGGTGCTCGGCGGGAGCAGTCAGGTCGAACACCAGGCGGGTGTGATCCGGCGCCCTCCACAGACGCACCCCCTGAACCTCCGCCGCCATCGCCGGGAGGGCCAGAACAAGGGCAGCGCTCAACCCGCACAACTGCTTCCACACCTTCTTCATTACAGTGCCAAAACTCCTGTTGTCGTTAGTGCCTCTTCCCTGATCCGCATAAACCGCTTCCCGTCGGCGGTCTTCAACAGTTTGTTGATAAAAACTAAGCGGCCCCTCTCAACCCGGATTTGCGGCCCATGCCCGCTCCCCCCCCACAACACATCAAACGGTTACGGGACTGATTTACCGCACGAGGATTGCGGCCCCAGCAAGTGGGCCAGTGCTGCGATCACTTTACTGCCGGAGCTGGAATTGGCCTCCAGACACAGCTGTCGACCACTGTCGAGGACTCCCAGTTCAACATCGATATCCGCCCGCGGCAGCACACCTTCACCTCGCTCCGGCCACTCCACAAGGCTGAGACTCCCAGGTGCCAGATAGTCCCGCACCCCCATGAATTCCAGTTCCTCCGCATCCCCTAAACGGTAGAGATCGAAATGGAAAACGCGCAGGGCGCCAAACTCATAGGGCTCCACCAGGGTGTAGGTGGGGCTTTTTACTGCCCCGGCATGGCCACAGGCCCGCAGAAGACCGCGGCAAAGGGTGGTTTTACCTGCTCCCAACTGCCCCCGCAGAAAGATTGCCAGTCCCCGCTGTAGACCCACCGCCAGGCAAGCGAGTCCCAGCGCCTCGCCGGCGCCCAGGGTGGCCTCTTCGTCCACCAGAGTGAATTGCAATTCGGCCGGCATTTCAGTCCACCAGCCTGCGCACCCAGGGCAACAGATCGGTGGCCAGCAACCCCCGCCGGCCGTCCTGTCCGGCCCGGTCACCGGCCTCGCCGTGCAGCCAGACCCCCAGACGGGCCGCCTGCAACAACGACATACGCTGGGCGACCAGGCCCGCGATAATGCCGGTAAGCAGATCCCCCATACCACCGGAGGCCATCCCCGGGTTGCCGCTGTTAAGGAGATCCACGCCTTTGTCGTGGGCGATCAGAGTGCCCACGCCCTTAAGTATCACCACGCCGCTGAACTTGTGCTGAATCGCGCTGACCGCCGCAATGGGGTCCGCCAGCACGTCCGCCGCATCACAACCAATCAGCCGTGCAGCCTCTCCCACATGGGGGGTCAGTATCCAGTCGTCCCGGCGCATACCCGCCAGCACCCGGCCGGCGGCGAGAATATTCAGTGCATCGGCATCCAGCACCACCGGCACCTGAGCGCGGGCGGCCCGCGCCAGCAGTTGCTCGCCCCAGGGCGCACGCCCGAGCCCGGGTCCCACAGCGATCACACTGGGCCCCTGTAGCAGCGGCTCCAGTTCCTGGCCGGAGACCACCGGGTGCACCATCACCTCCGGGCAGCGGGTCAACGCCGCCGGCAGATGCTGAGGCCGTGTGGCCAGCGAAACCAGACCCGCTCCGGTGCGGGCCGCGGACTCGGCCGCCATCACCGCCGCACCGCCAAAGCCGCTGTCACCACCGACCACCAGCACATGGCCGAATTGATGCTTGTAACTGTCCCGGGCTCGCTTCGGCAGCCGCGGCACACTGGTGTCACCGTAGCGAAGAGCCAGGGGCACAGCGTCCGCATATACCTGTTCCGGCGCACCCAGGGCATTGAACACCACTTCACCGGCACAGGCGGCACCGCGACCACAGTAGAGGCCGAATTTGCGCCCGATAAAGGTCACGGTCGCGTCCGCCTGCACGGCGGCGTCCGCGTGACCCGTGTCGGACTCCACCCCGGAGGGAATGTCCACCGCCAACACAGGCCCACAGGATTTGTTCACATGCTCCACTGCCAGTGCGTAGCGCTCCCGCAGCGGGCCCCGGAAGCCGGTGCCCAGCAAGGCGTCAACGGTGACGGTGTCGGCATCGGCGGTATCCATCTGCGCCAGGGAGGAAACGATTTTCACCCCCTCCTGCCGTGCGAATTGGTACGCCAGGTGCGCATCCCCGGCCAGTTCCTGCGGATCGGAGCAGGCGTAGACGGTGACGGGCAGCTGCTGTTGCGCGGCCAAGCCGGCCACTACATAGCCGTCACCGCCGTTATTGCCACCGCCACAAAACACCTGGATGCGCTTGGTGCCGCACCAGCGCCGCCGCAGCTCGGTAAAAACTGCCCGCCCGGCACGCTTCATCAACACCAGGGAAGCTATACCCAAGGCGTTGGTCACGCGCTGATCGAGTTGGCGCACGGTGGCGGCGCTGTACAGGGGCCGAGGGCTGTTCATGCGACTCCGACAGTATGGTCAAAATTTAAACTGTGGCAAAATGCGCAGGAGAAAATTTCCCTCTGCGCGGCGTGTGGAAAGTATAACGCTCCCGGCGCGCAATTTGTTCCACCTCACGCGGCGGGCGCTACGCCGGCAGTCCTAAACTGAATGCAATTCACCGATGTCCACAAGTGAAGCACTGCTCGCCGAGTTGGCGGGACTGATAAAGATCTGGGGACGCGAACTCGGCTTCCAACAGATCGGCATTACCGATTGCCACCTGGAAGAGCATGGCGAACGGCTCACCGCCTGGCTGCGCGCCGGCCATCACGGGACCATGGAGTGGATGGCCGCACACGGAGAAAAGCGCTGGCGCCCGGGATTGCTGGAGCCAAACACGCTGAGGGTGATCAGTGCACGCCTGGACTATCTGCCGCCGGACACAGCGCCGGTGCGCATACTCAAGGATTCCAGCAAGGCCTATGTCTCCCGCTACGCAACCGGGCGCGACTACCACAAGCTGATCCGCAAGCGCCTGGCGCATCTGGCACAGAAAATAGAGCTTTTTTGCACTGCGCGGGGACTCCACTGTAGCGGTCGCGCCTTCACCGACAGTGCGCCGGTGATGGAACGCGCCCTGGCGGAAAAGGCCGGCCTGGGCTGGATCGGGAAAAACTGCATGGTGCTGAGCGAAAACGCCGGCTCCTGGTTTTTTCTCGGGGAGGTATACACCAGCCTCGCGCTCCCGGTGGATGACAAGCCACAGCGCAATCAATGCGGCGACTGCACCGCCTGCCTGAAGGTGTGCCCCACCGATGCCTTTGTCGGTCCCTACCAGTTGGATGCACGTCGCTGCATTTCCTATCTGACCATCGAAAACCCCGGCCCTATACCCGAGGAATTTCGCGAGCCCATGGGCAACCGGGTGTTCGGCTGCGACGACTGCCAGATCATCTGCCCCTGGAACAGATTTGCCAAACCCACTGCCGAGACCGATTTTCACCCCCGCCACGGGCTGGACAACGGCGAGCTGTCGCAGCTGTTCCGCTGGGACGAAGAGGAATTTCTGCGCAAAACTGCCGGCTCCGCCATCCGCCGCATCGGCTATGAGCGTTGGCGGCGAAATCTGGCGGTGGCAATAGGCAACTCCGAACCCGGCCCGGAAGTGATCGAGCTGCTTGAACAGACGCTGCCCAGCGCCAGCGCGCTGGTAGCGGAACACATCCGCTGGGCGCTGGCCAGGTTGCGCAGCGGAAGGCACCGCAAACGCAAGCTTCGGCGCCCGCAATAAGAGGGGCTTCTACAGACGGAAGAAATGCTCCCGGTAGTGGCGCAGCTCGTTGATGGAATCGCGGATATCTTCCAGCGCGAGATGGCAACTCTGCTTCTGCACACCTTCCAGCACATCGGGGCGCCAGCGCCGCGCCAGCTCTTTCACCGAACTTACATCCAGATTGCGGTAGTGAAAATAGCGCTCCAGCGCCGGCATATATTTGACCAGGAAACGCCGGTCCTGACCGATGGAGTTGCCGCACATGGGAGAGGTTCCCTCCGGCACCCACTGACGCAGGAACTCCAGCGTTTCGCTCTCCGCCTGGCACTCATCCAGTGACGATTCACGCACCCGTGTCACCAGCCCGGAACCGCCATGCTGCTCCGTATTCCAGTCGTCCATGGCGTTGAGCAGTGTATCGCTTTGGTGTATTGCCAGGACCGGGCCCTCGGCCAGAATGTTGAGGTTGGAGTCTGTCACTATGGTGGCGATTTCGATGATGCGCTCGGCCTCGGGATCCAGTCCTGTCATTTCCAGGTCGATCCAGATCAAATTATTCTGCTCCACAAGACCTCCTCGATAACTCCGCGCAAGGTACCGCATTGACCGGGCGATGCAAGCTATAATCCGCGGCGTGTCAGCCCCGGTCCCCCAAATGAGCAAACGCAAACTCAGCCGGCGCCAGTTGTGGCGCATCGACAAAATCCAGCAGGAGCGGGAGGAGAGGGCGCGCCGGAGCGCCCAGCGGGCAGAGGGTGCGCTGCAGGAGGGCCATCTTGGCACTGAGCGGACCGGCCTTGTGATCGCCAACTATGGCACCCAGGTACTTGTGGAGGCCAGCGATGACCGCACGCTGCGCCAGCGCTGCCATCTGCGCGCCAATATCGACCCACTGGTGACCGGCGACCGGGTCGCCTGGCGGCCTGCGGTGGACGGGGCTGCCGGAAGTCTAGGGGTAGTCGGCGCACGGTTGCAGCGCCACTCGGAGTTGCAGCGGCCGGATCGCTACGGCGACCTGAAAACGGTGGCGGCCAATATCGATCGCATCGCCATCGTGATTGCCCCCCGTCCGCAACCTTTTGCCAATGCCATCGACCGCTATCTGGTGGCAGCCGAAGCCACTGGCATCAAACCAATCTTGCTGCTCAATAAAATCGATTTGATTGACCACCAAAACCGGGAGGCACTGGCGGAGATTCTGCAGCCCTACCCGCAACTGGGCTATCCGGTGATACGTCTTTCCACCAAGACCGGGGAAGGGCTGCCGCAGTTGTTGCGCACCCTCGCTCAAGGCACCAGTGTTTTTGTCGGCCAGTCCGGGGTGGGCAAATCCTCCCTGGTCAACGCCCTGCTGCCGGATGCGGGAGCGCGCATCGGCGCTCTTTCCCAGGCCACCCTCAAAGGCACTCACACAACCACTGCGGCGGAACTGTTCCACCTGCCGGGCGGTGGGGATCTGATAGACTCTCCGGGCATTCGCGAATTCGGCCTGTGGCACATGAGCGAGCAATCGCTGCTGGAGGGCTTTGTGGAATTTCGCCCCTATGTAGGCCGCTGCCGTTTTCGCGATTGCCGGCATCAGGACGAGCCCGGCTGTGCCATCGCCGAGGCGCTGCAGCGCGGCGCCATCAGCCAGCGCCGTATGAACAGCTTCCTGCATCTACGCAACAGCTTGCAGCGGCAAAATTAACGCACCCGTAAACAGCGTACCCGGTGTGGCGGCGGCCGCAATACCCGCTAACGGGCCGCTTTAACAACCATTGGATTGCAGAGGGATTCCCTTGTCACAGTCACTGCCTTTGATTCTCGAGCCACAGCAGCTGGCGGGTCTGCTCGATAGCAAGGATTTGCTACTGGTGGATCTGAGTGGCCCTGAAACTTATGCCCGCGGTCATATTCCCGGTGCCGTGCACCTGCCGTTTCAGGCACTGATGGCTGGCACACCGCCGGCACCCGGCAAACTGCCCAGTGTAGAGCGACTGACGGAGTTATTCCGCAGCCTGGGTTTGCGCCCGCAACACCATGTGGTGGCATTTGACGATGAGGGCGGCGGCTGGGCCGGCCGCTTTCTGTGGACACTGGAGGTAATCGGTCACCGGCATTACAGCTACCTGAACGGCGGCACCTGTGCCTGGCAGGGGGAGAATCTGCCCCTGTCCCGGGAAGCCACCACTCCGCCCCCGAGCGATATCGACATCGAGATTGACACAGCCATCCCCGCCACTGCCGAAGAGATACTACAGCAGTTGGGAGATCCACAATTTTCAGTCTGGGACGCCCGTTCACCACAGGAATACTACGGCGAAAAAGTGCTGGCCCTGAGAGGCGGGCACATCCCCGGCGCCGTCAACTGCGAGTGGACGCAGCTGATGGACCCCAAGCGGCACCGGCGCATCCGCAGGGATGCGCGCCAGCTGCTGGCACAATTGGGGCTCACCGGTGAGCAGAAAATTGTGACCCATTGCCAGAGTCACCATCGTTCCGGCTTTACCTGGCTGGTGGGCAAATCCCTCGGCTTCGACATCCGCGCCTACCCCGGCTCATGGAGCGAGTGGGGTAACCTGCCCGAAACCCCGGTGGAAAAGTAACTCCTGTAAACCAAAGTAAAAAAACTATGCACCCGAAATTGTTCTGCTCCCTGCAATACCTCACACCACAGCGCGCCTTGTCCCGCGCCGCCGGTGTGCTGGCGGAAACCCGCCTCAAGTGGATCAAGGATCCGTTTACCCGCTGGTTTGTACAGAAATACGACGTGGATATGGAAGAAGCGCTGGAGCAGGACTGCACCGCCTACGGAACTTTCAACGATTTTTTCACCCGCGCCCTCAAGCCGGAAGCCCGCCCCATCGCCGGTGGCGAGGATACCCTGGTGTGCCCAGCGGACGGCAGTATCAGCCAGTTGGGGGAAATTCATAACGGCCGTATCTTCCAGGCCAAGGGCCGCGATTACAGTCTGCTGGAACTGGTGGGGGGAGATCCGGAAACCGCTGCCCGGTTTACCGGGGGCAGCTTTGCCACAGTGTATCTGTCGCCAAAGGATTACCACCGGGTCCATATGCCGCTCGCCGGCAGGCTGCAAGCGATGGTCCATGTACCGGGCCAGTTGTTTTCCGTCAACACGACCACCGCGGAAAACGTGCCGCGACTGTTTGCCCGCAACGAGCGTGTAGTGTGCCTGTTCGATACCAGTGCCGGCCCCATGGCCGTGATCCTCGTCGGGGCCATGATAGTCGCCAGTATCGAGACGGTATGGGCGGGGCTGGTTACCCCCTACAGGCGGCGTATCCGCACCACCCACTATGGGCAAAAGGATCAGGTTCGGCTGGAGAGGGGCGAAGAACTGGGCCGTTTCCGGCTGGGCTCCACAGTGATTTTGTTACTGGGGGCGGACAGGGTCCGCTGGCTGGAAGCTCTGCAGGCGGAAAGCCCGGTGCGCATGGGCCAGGCATTTGGAGAGCTGGACTGACATCGGCCACTCTTTGTGTTGGCGGGGTTCTAAATCAGATTCGCAGCCGGTTGATTGGCGGTGGAGGGCTTGCTACGGCCGCAAGCCCGGGCTGAGAAAAGCCAGGGAGGGCCTTTTCGGCAACCGGTTAGCCGCGGCTGCCGCTCCGGGAGGGTCTGAAGATCCGGCCCAACAGCGATGGCAGTTGCCGCCGGCTAAACAAATAGCTGTCCCGCACTGCCGCGACATCCACACTCGCGTAGAGGTCCGGTGTCACACTCTGTACTATCCTGATCTTGTCGTCGACACTCAAACTGCCCCGGTCGATGAGCTTTTGCTTGGCGTCATCGTCCGCCGCCATATCGAACAGTCGCGCCTTGGGCAGTGGCTGCTTATCACTGTCCAACACCACCATCACCTTTGGCTTTAAGCGGCGCTCATAGCTCTGTTCCACCACCACGCCAATTTCCCCTGTTGAGAGTTCCACCTGAGTGCCAGTGGGATACAGCCCGATGGCCTGTATAAACTCCACCACCAGTTGCTCCTGAAAGGCGCTGTCGCGGAGGTCATACAGCCGGGCGACGGCTGTGGAGGGTGCCACAGGAACCCTTGCGTCGCGGGGATTGGTGACTTCATCGTAAAAAGTGACTATGCCGCACATGCGCGCCAGCACCGGTATCTTGTCCCCCCGCAAGCCGCGCGGATAGCCGCTGCCATCGTGCCGCTCGCGATGGGCGCGGACAATATCGGTGACCTGTGGATCCAGTTGTGTATCCGCCGACAACAATTGCGCACTCAGCTCGACAAACTTGCGGTATTCCAGTTCGCCACGGGGGTCGCTCCGGTCTGTGGTGACGGATTCCTGCGGCAGGCAGGTGAGACCCACGTCCTTCAGCAGCGCGGCTGTAGCCAGTCGCACCAGGTCCTGGTGGCGCAGGCCTATGTGGCGCCCGAACAGCATGGCCCAGATACTCGCCCGGATGGAGTGGCTGTATGTGTGCGCGTCCCTGTCCCGCACCCGAGCCAGCCAGGCAGCGGCATCGGGGCTGCGCAGTACACTGTCCACCAGTGACTCCGCATTGCGTCTGATCTCAACCAGGGGCAGGGGGCGGCCTGTCTCGAGTTGCGCCGAGAGATTCCGCATAGCGGTGTCGAGCTCACCGTACAGGCGGCGCGCCCTGTGTGCCTCCCGGCGCACGGGTGACGGCAGCGGATGGGCCTGATGGGACACCTGCACCGGACGGCAGGGAATGGCGATGGCCCGCTTGCGGCCCGCGGCCCCAGAGCCTGCGCGAGAGCCAGAGGCACTGACCATGCGGCGCAACTTTAGACCGACGTCGCCGGTGGTTTTCACTACATCGACATAAACGTAACGGCAATATTTCTGCAGCTGGCGAATGTCCGCCAGATCCCGGATATAAAAGCCCTGCAGCGCAAAGGGTGTCCGCGTCCAGGGGCGATCCAGGCGGGAGACAAACATCCCCCGCTGCAGATCGTCCACATGTACCTTTGCTTGCTCAGTTGCCACGGTGAAAAATACCGCTGCCTCAATTATCGCTGACAGATGCTGATAGTAAGCCCAAAGCGCAAAACGCGCATAGAGCTACCCACTATCGCTTCTTTAAAGGGGGATTCTAGCGCCTGCTAGGCGAAACACCTGTGATGCGTGTCACGAAAAATCACCAGTTGGCATATCTCAGCCGTGAAATGGCGGCGACAGCTCGTGTACCGCCTCGATCATAGCGCCGGCGTGTCTCGGGTCCACACCGGGGGTAATGCCGTGGCCCAGGTTGAACACATGCCCCGGGCCCTCACCGAACGACTCCAGCAGTGTCGCCACTTCCGCGCGTATGCGCTCGGGCTGGGCATAGAGCACCGCCGGATCGAGATTACCCTGCAGGGCGACACGGTCACCCACCCGCGCACGGGCACTGCCGATATTGGTGGTCCAGTCCAGCCCCAGGGCATCGGCACCGCTGTCCGCCATCGCCTCCAGCCACTGACCACCACCTTTGGTGAACAGTATCACCGGTACCGGCCGCCCTTCGGCCTCCCTGATCAGGCCACTGACGATACGCGACATATACTGCAGGGAGAATTCCCGGTAGGCAGCGTGACTGAGAACCCCGCCCCAGGTATCAAAGATCTGTACCGCCTGGGCGCCCGCGCGAATTTGAGCATTGAGATAATCGGTGACGGAAGCCGCCAACACCCCCAACAAGTGGTGCATCAACTCCGGTTTGTCGTACAGCATCTGCTTGCTGCGCGCGAAATCGCGGCTGGAGCCCCCCTCGATCATATAGGTGGCCAGGGTCCAGGGACTGCCGGAAAAGCCGATCAAGGGTACCCGGCCGTGCAGTTCCCGGCGAATGGTGGCGACGGCGTTCATCACATAGTCCAGCTGCCGCTCACTGTCGACTACTTGCAGCGCCTCAATATCTGCCGCACTGCGCAGTGGCCGGTGAAACTTGGGCCCCTCGCCTTCTTCGAAGTAGAGCCCCAGGCCCATGGCATCCGGGATGGTCAATATATCGGAAAACAGTATCGCGGCATCGAGCGGGTAACGCTCCAGCGGCTGCAGGGTCACCTCGCAGGCCAGTTGGGGGTTGCGGCACAGGTCCATAAAACTCCCGGCACGGGCGCGGGAGGCGCGGTACTCCGGCAGATAGCGCCCTGCCTGGCGCATCATCCACACGGGGGTGCGGTCGACGGGCTGGCGCATCAGTGCGCGCAGCAATCGGTCATTTTTCAATTCCGGGGATTTATTGGGGGACATGGATACAACAGCCGTTTGCAAGGAGGCGCTATTGTAGCCGGGCGGCGCTCGCGGGGACAGGGCGCACCCGGTGGGGGCGGCGCCCGAGGAAAATATCGCCGCTACCTACACCTGCAGATAGTCGAGTATGCCCTCCGCCGCCTGGCGTCCCTCCCAGATAGCGGTCACCACCAGGTCGGAACCCCGCACCATATCCCCACCGGCAAACACCTTGGGGTTACTGGTCTGAAACTTGAACGCCTGTTCTTCCGGCGCTATGACGCCACCCCAGTCGGCAACCTCTATGTGGTGGTCGGCGAACCAATCCGCCGGACTGGGGCGAAAACCAAACGCGACCAATACCCTTTCAGCGGGAATAATTTCCTCGGAATCGGGCACCACCTGTGGGCGGCGCCGGCCCTGTTCATCCGGCTCACCCAGCCGCGTGGTCACCACCTTGACCCCGGTGACGCCGCCAGCTGCACCACCACCGATAATTTCCACCGGCTGGCGGTTGAACAGGAACCTGACCCCTTCCTCCCGGGCGTTGACCACCTCGCGGCGGGACCCCGGCATATTTTCCTCGTCGCGGCGATAGACACAGGTGACGCTGCTGGCCCGCTGGCGAATGGAGGTGCGGTTACAGTCCATGGCGGTGTCGCCTCCCCCCAGCACCACCACTCGCTGGCCGTCGACCGAGATAAATTCCCCGGAATTCTTCTCCCAGCCCATGTTGCGATTGACGTTGGCCACCAGGAAGGGCAGCGCATCGTAAACACCGGGCAGTTCCTCGCCGGGGAAGCCACCCTTCATGTAGTCGTAGGTGCCCATACCCATAAACACGGCATCGTAATCGCCCAGAAGCTGGCCAAAGCTGATGTCGCTGCCGATCTCAGTATTCAGGCGGAATTCAATACCCATCTCGGTAAAAATCTCGCGGCGCTTTTGCATCACGGACTTTTCCAGTTTGAATTCGGGAATACCGAAGGTGAGCAGGCCACCGATCTCCGGATATTTATCGAACACCACGGGCTGCACGCCATTGCGCACCAGCACATCGGCACAGCCCAGGCCCGCCGGGCCCGCACCTACCACGGCCACACGCCGGCCGGTTTTTTTCACGTGGCTCAGATCCGGCCGCCAGCCCAGGGCAAAGGCGGTGTCAGTGATGTACTTTTCCGCGCTGCCGATAGTGACGGCACCGAAACCATCGTTCAGGGTGCAGGCGCCCTCACACAGGCGGTCCTGGGGACAGACGCGGCCACACACTTCCGGCAGGGTATTGGTGTGATGGCAGAGTTCGGCCGCCTCCATAACATTGCCGTCGGTGACCAGGCGCAGCCAGTTGGGAATGTAATTGTGCACCGGGCATTTCCATTCGCAATAGGGATTGCCGCAGTCCAGGCAGCGGTGGGCCTGACTGGCTACCTGGCGCTCGCTGTAGGGCCGGTATATCTCCACGAACTCGTTGGTGCGCGTGATGATGTCTTTTTTCGCCGGATCTATCCGGTCCAGGTCCACAAACTGAAAATCATTGTTGAGTCGCTGAGTCATGGTCGTCCCCTTACTCGCCCCGCTTGCGCACGTCCGCCAGCAGCCCGGCCAGGCTTGCGGCCTTGGGTTTCACCAACCAGAAACGGCTGAGGTAGTCGTCAAAGTTGTCCAGCAGCTCTTCTCCCCAACTGCTCCCGGTAGCGGCGACATACTCTTCGATGACCTCGCGCAGGTGACTCTGGTTGGGCTCAAGCGCCTCGCTGTTGATGCGGCGCAACTCGATCAGCTCGTGGTTGCATTTGTCGAAGAAGTTGCGCTCGAGATCCAGCACATAGGCGAAGCCACCGGTCATGCCGGCACCAAAATTAACCCCGGTCCGGCCCAGCACCGCCACCATGCCACCGGTCATATACTCACAACAATGGTCGCCGGCCCCCTCGACTACCGCAAAGGCACCGGAATTGCGCACGGCGAAGCGCTCTCCGGCACGGCCGGCGGCGAACAGCTTGCCGCCGGTGGCGCCGTAGAGACAGGTGTTACCGACAATACTGGTGTTCTGTGACTCGAAACTGCTGCCCGCTGGTGGGCGGATCACCAGCCGGCCCCCCGCCATGCCCTTACCCACATAATCGTTGGCGTCGCCGTCGAGATACATTTCCAGGCCGCCGGCGTTCCAGACCCCAAACGACTGCCCGGCGACTCCTTCCAGATGGATTTTCAGCGGTGCATCCACCATGCCCTGGTTGCCGTGGCGCCGGGCTATTTCACCGGACAGGCGCGCGCCAATGGAGCGGTCACAATTCGTCACGCGGTAACTGAAGGTACCGCCGGAGAGGCTTTCAATGGCCGGCAGCATGTCCGCCACCATGCGCTCCGCCAACGCCCCCGGGTCCCAGGGATTGTTCCGCGGCAGCTGGCAGGTCTGGGGCTTACCCTCCAGCAGTGAATCTGTGTGCAGCAGTGGCGCCAGGTCGAGTTTGTGCTGCTTGCCGGTCTCTCCCTGCAGAATTTGCAGAAGGTCGACGCGCCCCACCAGTTGTTCCAGGGTGCGCACGCCCAGGCGGGCCATCCACTCCCGGGTCTCTGCGGCCACGAAGCGGAAGAAGTTCATGGCCATATCGACGGTGCCGATATAGTGCTCGTCGCGTAAATCCTTGTTCTGCGTCGCCACGCCGGTGGCACAATTGTTGAGGTGGCAGATGCGCAGGTACTTGCAGCCCAGCGCCACCATGGGCGCCGTGCCAAAACCGAAACTCTCCGCACCCAGTATTGCCGCCTTGACCACATCGAGACCGGATTTCAGCCCGCCATCCGTTTGTACCCGCACCTTGTCCCGCAGGTCGTTGGCCCGCAGCGTCTGATGGGTCTCCGCCAGGCCCAGCTCCCATGGGGAACCGGCGTAGCGGATAGAGGTAATCGGACTGGCGGCGGTGCCGCCGTCGTAGCCGGAGATGGTAATCAGGTCGGCGTAGGCCTTGGCCACGCCTGCAGCGATAGTGCCGACACCGGGACGGGATACCAGCTTCACAGATACCAGTGCTTCCGGATTGACCTGTTTGAGATCAAAAATCAGCTGCGCCAGATCCTCGATGGAATAGATGTCGTGGTGCGGCGGCGGCGAAATCAGGGTAACGCCAGGCACCGAATAACGCAGTCGCGCGATAAGGTCGTTGACTTTGCCACCGGGCAGCTGCCCGCCCTCCCCGGGCTTGGCGCCCTGGGCGATTTTGATTTGCAGAACTTCTGCATTGACCAGGTAGTGGGGGGTCACACCGAAACGGCCGGAGGCCACCTGTTTGATTTTCGATACCTTGTCGGTACCGAAGCGCGCCGGATCCTCGCCGCCCTCCCCACTATTGGAGCGGCCACCCAGGCGGTTCATGGCCTGGGCCAGCGCTTCGTGCGCCTCCGGAGACAAGGCGCCGAGGGACATGGCGGCGGAGTCAAAGCGGCGCAGTATATTCTCCACCGGCTCCACCTCGTCCAGGGGAATCGGCTCTATACCCTCCCGCACCGCCAACAAGTCGCGCAGCGTCGCCACCGGCCGCCGGTTGACCAGGGTGGCGTAATCCCGCCACGCAGAGTAATCACCCCGCTGCACCGCCTGCTGCAGCGACGTGACTACGTCCGGGTTGAAGGCGTGATACTCCTGCCCGTGAACGAATTTGTGCAGACCGCCCGGCGACACCGGCTTGCGCGCCTTCCAGGCATTCTCTGCGCGGGCCGCCATATCGACCTGCAGATCGGAAAAGTCCGCCCCCGCGACACGGCTGGCGGCGCCGGGAAAACACAGGTCCACCACTTCCCGATGGAGCCCCACCAACTCGAACAGCAGCGCACCGCGATAGGAGGCGACAGTGGAAATACCCATCTTGGACAGGATCTTCAGCATGCCCTTGATGATGCCGTTGCGGTAGTTTTTCTGCGCCTCGGCGGCATCCAGCAGCAGTTCACCGGTATCGATCAGGTGATTGATAATACTGTAGGAAAAATAGGGGTGTACCGCCGTTGCCCCCACCCCCACCAGGCACGCCAGCTGGTGGGCATCGCGGGCACTGGCGGTATCCACCAGAATATTCGAGTCACAGCGCAGGCCGGCGTAGACCAAATGGTGGTGTACGGCACCGGTTGCCAGTAGCGCATCGATGGGCAGTTTGCCCGCCGCTATCTCGCGGTCGGACAGTACCACCAACACAATACCGTCCCGCACCGCCCGCTCCACTTCCGCACAGAGTGTTTCTATCGCGGCCTTGAGATCCACCCGCTGCGGGTCATAGTTCAGATCAAAGATTTTTGATTCGAAGCCCACCCGATCCACGTCCAGCAGGGCCGTGTATTTCATATGGGACAATACGGGGGAGGACAATATCACCCGGTCGGCGTGTTCCGGCGTCTCCTCAAAGACCGACTTTTCCCGCCCCAGGCAGGTCTCCAGCGACATGACAATCGTTTCCCGGAGGGGGTCGATGGGCGGGTTGGTCACCTGGGCAAACTGCTGGCGGAAATAGTCGTACAGGGCCCGGTTGTGGCGCGACAGCACCGCCATGGGTGTATCGTCCCCCATGGAACCCACGGCTTCCTGGCCCGACTCCGCCATGGGCCGCACCACTGTATCCCGCTCCTCCAGGGAGGAACTGAACAGTTTCTGGTACACCTTGAACTGCTGGAGGGAAAAATTATTGTCCACCGGTGCGGTGACCAGCGTGGAGCGGATACGGCGCGCCTTGTCTTTCAGCCAGCGGCGGTAGGGCTGTGCCTGCTTGAGTTTGTTGTCGATATCGGCAGTGTGCAGCAGCTTGCCCTCGCGGGTATCCACCGACAGCATCTGCCCAGGGCCCAGCCGGCCCTTGGCCACCACATCCTCCGGCTGGTAATCGTAGGTACCGATTTCGGAGGCGACGGTAATCACATCGTCCCTGGTGATCACCCAGCGGGACGGGCGCAGGCCATTGCGATCCAGTGTGCAGACGGCGTAGCGGCCATCGGTCATCACCAAGCCAGCCGGGCCGTCCCAGGGCTCCATGTGCATGGAAATATACTCGTAAAAAGCGCGCAGATCCGAATCCATGTTCTCGACGTTCTGCCAGGCCGGCGGCACCAGCATGCGCACCGCCCGATGCAGTTCCATACCACCGGCCACCAGCATTTCCAGCATATTGTCGAGACTCGATGAATCGGAACCCTCGCGGTTTACCAGCGGTGCCAGAGTGGCGAGTTCCGGCAACAGCCGGCTGGCAAATTTTGGCGTGCGGGCCACGGACCAGTTGCGGTTGCCGGTGATGGTGTTGATCTCACCATTGTGGGCCAGCAGGCGGAAGGGCTGTGCCAGGGGCCAGCGCGGCATGGTGTTGGTGGAGAAGCGCTGATGGAACACGCAGATAGCGGTTTCCAGAAAGGGGTCAGCGAGCTCCGGAAAAAACCTGGGCAGATCGGCGGGGATCATCAACCCCTTGTAGGCCAGCACCTGTGCCGACAGGCTGGCAATATACACATCGTCCAGCCGATCCTCGGCCAGCAGCTGCTCCGCGCGCCGGCGGGCGACAAACAGGCGCCCGTTGAACTGTACCTCCCCCAGCGGCTGTTCGGCATCATTGACCAGCAGATGCTCGAAACGGGGCAGGGATGCCCGGGCGATGGGCCCCAGACATTCGGGGTCGGTAGGTACCGACCGCCAGCCCGCAACCCTGAGCCCCTCTGCCTCCAGCGCGCCTTGCAATATCGCCCGCGCCCGGTCTGCAGCGGCCTCATCGAGCGGCAGCATCAGGGCGCCGATGGCATAGTTCTGGGTGAGTTCGATTCCCCACAGGCGACGCGCTTCCCGGCGCAGGAAGCCATCGGGCTTTTGCAGCAGCAGGCCACAGCCATCCCCGGTCTTTCCATCAGCGGCAATACCGCCGCGGTGGGTCATACAGGTGAGAGACTCGATCGCGGTTTCCAGCAGTTTGTGGCTTACTTCGCCTTTAAGGTGGGCAACCAGCCCAAAGCCACAGTTGTCTTTAAACTCATCCAAGTGATAGAGGCCGCTACCCATAGAATTCCCCATCGTTATCGTTACGGGACCCGCCCGACGCGGTCGACCATGGCGCTGCGCCGGTGTGCGGGGCGCGCCGACAAAAAAAGCCCGCTGAGGGGCTTTTGTTATTGTGGTTTCATGCCTGCGGTTTTTCCGCCGGGGCGCGCAATGTTACTGGGACAACCCTGCAATTGCAAGAAAATGCAGATTTTTATTCTGCCTCAGACCTGATAAGTAGATTTATCTGCTTATTGGGTGGGATTTGGTGAGCCAGTCCTCAAAATCGACCCACAGGCGGAAAGCAGGTCATCCCGCACCACACAATGCCAGGGCCTCGGCAATCCTCTCTCTGGGTGTGTCGTCCACCACCATCGCTTCACCCAATCGTCTCAGCAGCACCAGACGCAGGCGACCGTCCACCACCTTTTTATCCACCGCCATGGCGGTAAAAAAATCCTCCCTGGCCATGTCTTCGGGGGCCTCTTGGGGCAGTCCGGCCCGCTGTAGCAGGGTGCGAATTCGAGCCACCAGTTCCGCATCTATATACCCTTGCAGGCGGGACAGTTCAGCCGCCATCACCATCCCCGCGGCGACCGCCTCGCCGTGCAGCCACTGCCCATAGCCCTGGACTGACTCGATAGCGTGGCCAAAGGTGTGACCAAAATTCAGGATGGCACGCCGGCCTTGCTCCCGCTCGTCCTCCGCCACCACCGTCGCCTTGGCGCGACAGCACAACTGCACAGCGTGCGCGAGTATCTGCGTATCCCTCCGCAGCAATTCCTCCATATGTGCCTCTATCCAGGCAAAAAAAGGAGCGTCACAGATAAGACCATATTTGATGACCTCGGCGAGCCCCGCCGACAGCTCCCGTTCAGGCAGTGTCTGCAGCGTGTCCATATCCGCCAGCACCAGCTGGGGTTGGTAGAAGGCGCCGATCATATTTTTGCCCAGCGGGTGGTTGACCCCGGTCTTGCCTCCCACCGAGGAGTCCACCTGTGCCAGCAGTGTGGTGGGGACCTGCACAAAGTTGACGCCGCGCTGATAACAGGCCGCGGCGAATCCGGTCATATCACCCACGACACCGCCACCCAGGGCAACCAGAGTGGTGGAGCGGTTGTGGCGCCGCTGTAAAAGCGTGTCGAATATGCGGTTGAGGGTATCGAGATTTTTAAATGCCTCGCCGTCCGCCAGCTCCACCAGATCCACCTGTCCGACACCGCGCAAACCTTTGCGCAAAGTATCCAAATACAGGGGGGCGACGGTTTCATTGGTTACTATCAGTACCTGATCGCCGTGGATATAAGGCTGCAGTTGCTGCGGATCCCCAAGGAGTTGGCGGCCGATCACGATGGGATAGCCCCGGTCTCCCAGTTCGACGTTAAAGCGGTGCACCACTGTCCTCCGTTGAATCACCCGCGGTGATAACACTGGTTTTCGAAACTGCCTGCAAGCGCAGCACTCTAGCACAGTTTGGGGCACCGCCAGCGGCGCTTTTAATAGGGCATCTTCACACTAACTGAGATAGCCCTGCTGCTTCAGGTTTTGTGGCCTGCAAGGCAGGAATTGCGGAGTGTGGTGGGTCCGCAATAAGCAATTTCTAACGCCGCAGGGCGCGAAACCAGGGGCAGCCCTTCGGGTTGTGCCGGAAAAGGCGCCACTCTTCGTTGCTCGTCGCTCATTTGGAACAACCAAACCGCGCTCCTCTTGCCTCGATTGGCACCTTTTCTGTCACAACAGGG
>NZ_JBFLAB010000150.1:0-1187 GCF_040742695.1 Microbulbifer discodermiae
CAAAACAGCGTTTATGACCTGTATATTCGGTATTTTGACGTTACCTCGCTGTAAAGGCAGCAGGTGTTCGATAATTTTGAATTGCGATTTTGTGATTTCCATAAACGCAGATTTTATCAAAATTAGTGTTAACAGGCCCTAGGTCAACAAGTAGCTCCTCTTGTTTTTTGGAGTCGAGAGACTCTGCTGATTCAACTAGTAGATTTGCAATTGAGTCCGGCATGCCTGTAATTTGTGCTGCTACTTCGTAGAGTGCTAAAAATTGACGATTCCAGGAGGGTGTTTTACCTGAGAGAATTAAGTGTAATTTGTGGTGCAGTAAATTCTGAGACTTTGGAAATGATGTGGGCTTCTGCTTGACTGCTAATAGCAGAAGAGCTTGCCTTTGAAGAAAAACTGGAACTTTAGCGGAGGCCATCGTTTTCTGGGCGTAATGGCATGCAAGTTGTAGTAGCTGATCTGGGCTTGTATTTCTAGGGAATTCTACACGCTGAAAATAGCCGTTTAGCTCGATACAGCAGCGAAACACGTCGGCCATTAAGTAATCTGCCGTTGCAGAAGTGACCTCATCATGGGTACTTGTGCAGTGAAAACTACAGCGCCTGAAAATTGCGTTAAATACTGGTTCCGCAAGTTCGGTGGAAGGGTAGATTTCTAACGCCTTCCTTACAGCGAGAGCAAGCGAAGGATCTTTCATCCAAGCCCATATGAGCTTCTTGGATAATAGCTCGCTTTGGTTGTCGATTTCCTGGGTCGATTCCAGTCCGGCGCCTTGATCAATTTTTCGTTTGTTGCGCATCACGGTTTCTAGCCGGTTTGCGGCGAAGCGCATCAATGTGTCACTTCGGACGTTGTGATCGAATTTGGCAAGCTTTACCAAGGCTACATCCGGTTGGCTACTTAAGAGCTCTGGTAGGTTTTCGTTGCTCATGCTAAGCAGCCCCTCTAGCGACGCCATAGAGTTGTCTAATAGGTCTCTATCGGCTGGTCCACTTAAATCACTCTGAATTTGGGAGATTCGCTCGGAGAGGCTGCCTTGGTTGTCTAGCAGGCTGTTGATTTTGTCGCCTGAGAACATTGGGTTAGATACAATACGGAAAACGATAACCCACAGAGGATTTTGGTTCAGTGCGCGGTATGGATGTTTTTCAGGAGTCTCTTTTCACAACAGTGCAGTTGGAATCGTT
>NZ_JBFLAB010000151.1:0-1148 GCF_040742695.1 Microbulbifer discodermiae
GGAGTACATCGAGATTTTTTATAACCGCCAACGTCGCCACTCACGGCTTGGCAACTTGGCCCCAACTGAATTCGCCAAGAAGTATTGGGAATCAGCCAAAGCGGCTTAAAGCGGGACTGTCCAGTATTGTCAGGACACCCCAGTGAGCCTACCAATATGCGCATCTAGTACATCGATTACGTTAACGTACTCATGTTCCATTTTTCGAGTTGCAACCAAATACGGATAATCAAGGTACACACCTGTTTGGTGTTTTGAAAATTCTCTTTCTCTGCCAAGTACCTCTTTGAAGGCGGCAATACATCTTTCGAGATCGCTTAGAGCGAAATATGCATTTGCTTTTGCCAATAATGCGCGAACGTCATCAAATTGGTCTTTTCTTGATTCAAAGTATTCATTAACCAGGCGAAGCGTAACCTTTGGATGCTTATCAGCTAACGTGAGAGCTTGGATTACCAAATACTGATCTCGTTGCGTTCTCGCTCGTTTCAACTTCGAATAGAAATGCTCCTCGATAGATTCATTCCAATCTTTATTCCTGTACCAATCGTCAGATGACACGATGATTCCTTAGCACGTAACGTCTCAATGTTCGGCCGCAATGGAGCGCCGAAGGCGCGAAATGGAGGTCCAGCCCCAGCTTGCTGGGGCGGTGCACCATTGTTTTGTTATGTGTTCAATGAAGCTAGACATAGAACACCAATTATTAATTCAAACACAATCCCACCAGCATTCTCTTTAGTAGAAGTGCCACTGATAAATGTAACCAACCGGACTATAGCTGCGCCAACCCATCCTAGGCCAAGTGCCATAAACGCAACCTTATCCTGACTATAAAGCGCAAAGGCCGCTAGACCTAAAAAGAATCCCCCGTAGGTCGCCCGGATCTCCGCAACTCCCAATTTACCCATTGCCTTAATCGAGACAAACTTCTCTACCGCAGCTGGAAAAAAGACGCCCATAGCTCCAAGCAGTAATGACGCAATCGCACCGAGGTTGGCAAGTACTAGGGCCTGTTAACACTAATTAGCCGGTCAGCGATCAATGAAAAGTTGATGAAGAACTTAAAAACGACATCCAACTTATCAAATCGACTAAATATTCTTCGGAAACCTTTCAAGCGGCGAAACAGACGCTCTACTTCATTT
>NZ_JBFLAB010000152.1:0-1077 GCF_040742695.1 Microbulbifer discodermiae
TGAAGGCCGAGCTGCAGCGATTTATTCGTGTTCATAACCGCGATCTTGCCAAACCATTTAAATGGACAAAGAGCGCCGACACGATACTGGCTTCAGTGCGGCGAGCCAAAAATGTGTCACCTAATTAACCGCATGGCCCACTAGATTGTACTGCGTTTTCCACTCATCTGAAGATTTAAAAACGATACCGTCTAATGGGGAGGTTTTGTCTTCTTGCCAATCAGAAAGCTCTATCGATCCCTCACAGCGCTGTAACCGACGTAGGTAGGCGAGAAGCCTCTTTGTAGAAAGAGCTTCTAACTCGCGCTGATTCAACGGCTTTACGGGTTTTAGCATTATTGTTTCCAGGCTGTATAGCGCCCGCAACAGGGGCGACCAATGCTGTGCACATTTTGTGCGGAACTGGGAGCGCAGCGACCTGCGTAAAACGTGCGCAAGGTAAGCTGTCCCATGGAGGGCCTCCGGCCCGGAGTAAATTGCCCGGCCTTGTTAACTGATTTCCAGGCACTGGAAAACGCCGGATACAACCGCAGGGATTTTTTCAGCCTCATACTTTTCCGTATTGGGGTTCAAGCTTAGCCCATCACCGTATGACTCGTTTCGCTCCGAATACATCTGTATTTTGAACTCTTTAAACTCGCACTCTTCACTAACCTTCTGGAGCCAGACAGCTCTAACATTCGAAAAGCTCTCACCATCTGGAACTCGGATGCTCAAACTATCAATCCTTCCCGGAACTTTCTTTTCCGTTGGGACTACACCAAATGCCAACCAACTAGCGAAAAACAAGATCAATAGAAAGGCGTATTTCTTCATTCGTAGCTCGGCATTGTAACGCCGCGTTCAGTCGCGGCCAAAGCTGGGGGACTTTTATTATATAAGCGCGGCGACCACAAAAAACTCACAGCATTGGGCGTCGTGCTGCAACGCTTTGCTAGTGGCCCATGCGGAAAATAAGGTTACGTGATTTGATTTCACGTATACTTGTCACATGGATACTCCTGACGTTTTTACAATTACCGCTCATGATGCAGCGACCCTGGAAAGCTGGATTCGCAGCACCTCGCTTCAGCAGGG
>NZ_JBFLAB010000153.1:0-1041 GCF_040742695.1 Microbulbifer discodermiae
AAGGCCGAGCTGCAGCGATTTATTCGTGTTCATAACCGCGATCTTGCCAAACCATTTAAATGGACAAAGAGCGCCGACACGATACTGGCTTCAGTGCGGCGAGCCAAAAATGTGTCACCTAATTAACCGCATGGCCCACTAGCGTCTGTCTCCACTAAATCTAATAAAATCTGCATATGGAAATATCAACATCGCGGTTTAAGATTATCGAACGGTTATTTTCAGTTCAAAGAGGCAATGTAAAAATATCTAATATGCAGGTCATCTATGCCCTTCTGTATGCGGCCGAACACAGCCGCAAGTGGAGAGCCCTTGCTGATCGGTTCGGAAAGTGGTATAGCATTTGCATGCGTGCCAATCGATGAGTCAGAAAACGAGAGGAGTATGATCGCGAAATCTACAAAAAGAAAACGAAGTAGAGCGCCTGTTTAAACGACTGAGAGTGTCCCGAAGAATCTTTAGTCGCTTTGACAAGTTGGACATAGTATGTATATTTTTTCAACTCTTCACTCATCTCTGACAGGCTGATTAGTGTAGACAGGGCGTAGAAGACTTTCAGGGTTAGCAACCTCGTGGAGGAACTTAGGAAATAGGGCGAGAACGTCGACGACAGCACTTCGTCACATATCTCTTTACTGTCCTAAAAGTGCGTCCTTCCCGATGGGACCTACTACGTCGAAAGGCAACGGAGTGAGAAATGGCTTGCTGGTTTCACAGGGCGGCTACTTTCGCACAGGGTTATACGGTTCAAGGTGGGGCAGACAGAGCGAAATCGTAACTTTCTGTTCAAATGCTCCCGATAGGCCTATCTACGAAGTCCAGAATACACGGGACGTCCTGCTGGACGTATAGCATAAAACCCGTCACTGACATGGGAATCCGTCACGCAGTTCGAATGAGCGTAAGCGTCCGGGCATCACACCTTGTCAGCAGGAACCCAGTTATGGGGCAGCAGCTCGCCGATAGCACTGGCGCGATGCATCGGTAATCGCTGCATCACATCTTTCAGATACGCAAAGGGATCATGACCATTCAGCTTGG
>NZ_JBFLAB010000154.1:0-1019 GCF_040742695.1 Microbulbifer discodermiae
GTAAGCGTCCGGGCATCACACCTTGTCAGCAGGAACCCAGTTATGGGGCAGCAGCTCGCCGATAGCACTGGCGCGATGCATCGGTAATCGCTGCATCACATCTTTCAGATACGCAAAGGGATCATGACCATTCAGCTTGGCTGACTGGACCAGACTCATGATCGCTGCTGCACGCTGGCCACTGCGCAAGCTACCGGCGAACAGCCAGTTACTGCGCCCCAGAGCCCACGGCCGGATCTGGTTTTCCACATGATTGTTGTCGATTGGCACCGCGCCGTCGTCACAGTAGCGCGTCAGCGCTTGCCAGCGTTTTAGGCTGTAATCGATAGCTTTGGCCGTTGCCGATCCATTGAGCACCTTTTGTCGGTGCGTTATCAACCACCGGTGGAGACTGTCCAGTAACGGTTTTGATCGCTGCTCGCGGAGCTGCTTTCTCGCCTCTACGGTGAGCTCTTTGGCTTCCCGCTCAATATCGTAGAGCTGCTGGATGAGCTGCAGGGCCTGCTCAGCAATCTGGCTTTTGTTTGCTGTATGGAGGTCGTAGAACTTCCGGCGTGCATGGGCCATGCAACCGATCTCGGTGATGCCTTTGTTGAAGCCAGCCTTGTAGCCGCTGTAGTCGTCGCAGACCAGTTTGCCCTGCCAGCCTTCGAGGAAGGTGCGCGCATTGGCACCAGCGCGGGTTTCCGCGAAGTCGTAGACCACGGCTTTAACTGCGGCAGTAGAGGTACTGCAGTAGGCCCAGATATAGGCGCGGTGAGTTTTCTTCATGCCTGGCACCAGCATGGGCACCGGGGTTTCATCGGCATGGAGTACCGGGTGCTGCAGCAGTGCTTCGCGAAGAGCATCCACCAGTGGTTGCAAGGCAACGCCACAACGACCAACCCATTCCGCCAGGGTGGAGCGGGAGATGGCGAGTCCGGCGCGGGCAAAGATTCTTTCCTGTCGGTAGAGCGGCAGATGGTCGGCATACTTGGCGATCAGCAGGTGTGCCAGCAGGCCACTGGTGGGGATACCCT